>DASPOV010000228.1:0-5481 GCA_035625815.1 Methyloceanibacter sp. | reverse complement strand
CACCTTCTTCCGAGTTGCCGGCGGAAAAGGCTTTGGGTCTCTCCCTCCTTTGTGGATCGTTTAAAGCACGGATGATGCGCCGCTCGGCGACCTTGGTCTTTGACGCAACGCAAGGCTGCCCGCCCGCAAGCACCCGACATTATTTGGCCCCCCTTGCCGCTTGGGCCGTCTCTGAGTTTTTCTGTGGTCCTGGCGTGGCCACATCTCTAGGGTGCTTGGCGTCATTGAGCTAACTCCTTGATATTGTGGTGGGCCCGGGAGGGCTCGAACCTCCAACCAGACGGTTATGAGCCGCCGGCTCTAACCAGTTGAGCTACGGGCCCGCTGTCCTCTGGCCCCCATCTCATAGCAGGCTTCAATTCGTGAGCGAACCGGCTCGAAGCCTGTTGCGCCCGACCCCTTCCCCACGTCATGCTCCGGCCGGGCTGGCCGACTCCGGAAAGGACTCCGATGACCGTCCCCTTTCGCTCCCTCGTCGCTCTTAGTCTGATGCTCGCCGCCACGGTCGTGCCGGGCCTGGTGCGCGCCGACGACGACAAGGACCATAAGCGCACCATCTCGCTCGCCGCTGCCGGCTCCATCAAGACGGCGCCGGATAAGGTCGACATCTCGACCGGCGTCACGACGCGAGCGCCGACTGCGAAGGAGGCCCTCGCCAAGAACAGCGCCGCCATGGGGCAAGTGATCGATGCACTGAACGGCGAAGGACTCGACTCAAAGGACATCCAGACCACGAATTTCTCGGTGCAGCCGGTCTACGAGGAGCGGAAGGAGGGTCGCTCGCCGGCCATCATCTCCTATCAGGTGACCAATTCGGTGCGAATCACCGTGCATAACATTGGCAAGCTTGGCCAAATACTCGACGAGGTGGTCAACCTTGGTGCCAACGACGTTGGTTCCATCGAGTTCGGAGTGTCGGAGCCCGAGGCGCTCAAGAACGAGGCGCGCAAGCGCGCCGTGAGCGAGGCCATCGCCAATGCCAAGCTTTATGCCGAAGCCGTGGGTGGTACGCTCGGCAAGGTGCTCACCATCAGCGAGGACGAAGGAGCGATTGTCGCCCGCTATGCATCGCCTGCCCCTATGGAGATGGCGGCCAAGACCGTTCCCGTCGAGGCGGGAACGACCACGGTCGAGGTGCGGGTGCACGTTACCTTCGAGCTGGAATAGAGATGTGGCCGGCTGCGGGCGCTCCTATTCTGATCCAAATCAAGGTTGAACCTGTCGCGCGCCAGTTAGGTTTGTCGTCATGACCGTACAACGTGTCGAAGTCCTGGACAGCGCCTATGTCCGCGACCGTGCCTTCATGATCGAGCAACACCTGAAGGCCCGCGGCATAGACGATCCGTTGCTTCTTGCTGCCATGGGCGCGGTGCCTCGGGAGACGTTCGTGCCAGAGCACCTCCAGGAATTTGTCTACGAGGACTCGGCGCTGCCGATCGAGTCGGGGCAGACCATCTCGCAGCCCTATATCGTCGCCCGCATGCTCGAGCTTGCCGAGATCAAGTCCGACGACCAGGTGCTCGAGGTCGGCGCGGGCTCTGGCTATGCCGCGGCGGTGATGAGCCGCATGGCCAACAAAGTCTTCGCTATCGAACGCCACGAGGAGCTCGCCAAGCTCGCCCGTGCGAGGCTGAAACGGCTAGGCTATGCTAACGCTGAGATCATCTGTGCAGACGGCACCAAGGGCTTAGCAGAGGAGGCGCCTTTCCAAGCGATTATCGTCTCCGCCGGGGGCCCGCATGTTCCCGAAGCGCTGACCCAGCAGCTGGCGATCGGGGGCCGGCTGATCATCCCTATCGGGCCGTTCGGCAGTCAGACGTTGATGCGCGTTCGCCGCACCGGTGAAGACAGCTTCGAGGAGGAGGAGTTCGGTGCCGTGGCCTTCGTGCCCCTGATTGGGGAGCAAGGCTGGGCCGAGCCTGAGCGCGAGCGTGTCAAGGAAACGCAAGTGGATGCCGAGCCCTCCGGCTTTGCCGCTGGGCTGCTGCTGCCGGCAAGGCGCACGCTGACAATCCAAAATCGCGTGAGCCGGCTCATGGCGGACGCTGCCGAGCCGTTCGGCGACCTGCACGAGCTTTGTGATCTCGTTGAGCGGTTCAGCGACCGCCGTGTCGTCCTGCTTGGCGAGGCGACCCATGGCACCGCGGAATTCTACCAGGCGCGGGCGCGCATCACCGAGATGTTGGTCGACCGGCATGACTTCAACATCGTCGCGGTCGAGGCCGACTGGCCGGATGCCGCGGTCTACGACGCCTATGTCCGCGGCCTGCCCCGGCCCAAGCTGCCGAAATCCGTGTTCACCCGCTTCCCCACCTGGATGTGGCGCAACGGCCAAGTTGCCGAGTTCCTGGACCGGCTCAAGGAGATCAACGCCACGATCGTCGATCCCGATCGCAAGGCGGCCTTCTGCGGGCTTGATATCTATAGCCTTGGTGCCTCGATCGAGGCGGTCTTGCACTACCTCGACAAGGTCGATCCGGAAGCAGCAAGGGTCGCGCGCCAGCGTTATGGGTGCCTCGTCCCCTGGCGTAGCGAGCCAGCGCGCTACGGCCACATGGCGCTCAGCCGCGGCTTCGCCGTCTGCGAAAAGCCCGTCGCCGACGCGCTGACCGATCTCTTGCGCAAGCGCCTCGATTATCTTGCCAAGGACGGCGAGGGCTTTTTCGACGCCGAGCAGAACGCGCGTATCATTGCCGGCGCCGAGCAATATTACCGCGCCATTTATTATGGCGATGCCGCCTCGTGGAATTTGCGCGACCAGCATATGTTCGACACGCTGGAGCGCTTGCTCGCCGAGCGCGGGCCGGACGCGAAGGCTGTAGTTTGGGCGCACAACTCCCATATTGGCAACGCCGCATTCACCGAGATGGGCCAAGTGCGTGGTGAGCACAATATCGGGCAGCTCGCCCGTCAGTGCTTCGGTGACCATGCGGCGCTGATCGGCTTCGGCACCGACCGCGGCACCGTCGCCGCCGCGTCGGACTGGGACGGGCTCATGGAGATCAAGCGCGTGCGCCCTGCCCGCGACGATTCCTACGAAGGCCGCTCACGCGACACCGGCATCGCCGCCTTCCTGCTCGAAACCGGGCCAGGACAAAGAAAGAGTGTCCGCGTGGAGCTAGCGGTACCGCTGCTCGAGCGCGCCATCGGCGTCATCTACCGGCCGGAGACCGAGCTTCTCTCCCACTATTTCCAGGCGGAGCTGTCGCGTCAGTTCGATGCCTGGATCTGGTTTGAGGAAACCGAAGCCGTGGCGGCGCGGCCATTGCACGCGCACGGTCCCGACGAGACCTATCCCTTCGGCCTCTAGGTACCACCGACCTCCTAATCATTGCCGATTTGTAACGCTTAGTTCTGCCCCGTTCGTGCCGCATCACCTTTCGTGACGGCTTTATCGCTGAGGGACGCGCAGGTGCGCGACTGGGACCTGACGGAGGGCCGCAACTTCACCGGCTGTTATCTCGCTCATCGTGGGTGGCATCCGCACAATGAATATCATGCTCGTGCCGGTGACCGAGCGGACCAAGGAGAGCGGACTGCGCAGGGCAGTGGGCGCGCGCCTCCGCGACATCCTCTCCCTATTCCTGATGAGACGGTGACGTTCTGTCTTACCGGAGGGTTCATCGGCCTCATTATAGGTGGCAGCAGCGCAATTGCGCTTTCCATCTGGGGCACCCAGTCGACCGCGCTGTCGCCGGCGCTCGTGCTCATAGCCCTTGCTGCGGCCGCGCTCGTCGGCGTGTTCTTCGGCTGCTACACCGCGGGCTGCGCCTCGCTGATGAACTCCGTCGACGCGCTCCGCTACGAGTAGCGGTCGATCGCGTTGCACTCGCCCAGCACCACCACGCAAGGACTGTAGTTGCGCGCCTCCTCCGCCGGCAGCTGGCAGTAGGCGATGATGATCACCTTGTCGCCGGTCTGCACGAGCCGAGCCGCCGCGCCATTCACGGCAACCTCACGGGAGCCGCGCGGCGCCTCGATAGCATAGGTCGTGAAGCGCCCGCCGGTATTGAGGTTGAGCACGTCGACCTGCTCATGGGGAAAGATCCCGGATGCATTGAGCAGATCCCGATCGATGGCGATTGAGCCCTCATAATCGATATCGATCCCGGTCACCGTCGCACGGTGGATCTTCGCCTTCAGCATGGTCAACAGCATGGTCATGGTCTTAGGCCCGTGGCGCGAAGCGCCGCCTATAGAGCAGCCAGCCCCTTGTTACAATGCAGTACGGCCCCTCACCAGGTTAAAATCCTCCGCTCCTGTGGTCTAGTCTGCGTGGTTCGAGGACCCCGAGGCCGGATCGTTACTCCTGCCGGCGGCCACTGACCGGGGCAAACCGCACAGTCCGTGCTCGTTCCGCCGGCGCCTCTGGCGCCTCCCCCTTTCCCCAGGTGGCGAAAGGTCCGGACACCGGGGAATGGAAGGACGGCAGGAGTTTAAGCGAGGCTCGAGAGAGAGGGGGGTTGGCGGCACCCTCGGGCAATACGCGGAGACCGTGACAAACCGGGCCATTACCAATTAAACAAGGGGATGAGCACGCAGTCTGCCTCCCGCACCCACTCCCCCCGCCCGCAGATCGGGCGCGTGCTCGGGTCGTCATCGCCAGCGCGGCTCTGCGGGCTTGAGCAGGATGTGCACTTCAAGAGCAACGACCGCGTCGCGGCCATCGGCGGCGACACGCTGAAATCCGCAAGCGCCGAGGTCCGGATTTTCGACATCGATGCGCCGGAGCTCGATCAGACCTGCACCGACCAGGACGGCAAAGACTGGCCTTGTGGGCGGGCGGCGCAGGCGCTGGTCGCCCGCCGGGCCGTCGATTGCGCGCCGCACAACCACGACCAATTCAATCGCATCGTCGCAATCTGCGAGGGGCTTGCGGTCAATTTCAGTGGCGACAAGGAAAACACCTACGCCGCTGCCGAGGCAGACGCGCAAGCCGCCAAGCGCGGGCTCCGGCGCGGAACGTTCCAGCGGCCTGCCGATTGGCGGCAGCATCCGCGCGCAGGTTAACACACACCAATGGACCTCTCCCACATCCAGGTTGGCGAAAATCCGCCGCACGAGGTCAATGTCATCATCGAAATTCCCCAAGGCGGCGCCCCCGTCAAATATGAGGTCGACAAGACCTCAGGCACCATGTTCGTCGATCGCTTCCTGCACACTGCGATGTTCTATCCGGCGAATTACGGCTTCATTCCACACACGCTGTCGGAGGACGGCGATCCTCTCGATTGCATGGTGATCGCGCCGACGCCAGTGGCGCCCGGGGCGGTCGTCCGGGCGCGGCCGATCGGCGCGCTTCTCATGGAGGACGAGAAGGGCGTGGACGAGAAGATCATCGCCGTACCCATCGACAAGCTGCATCCCTTCTACAAGCGAGTAGCGAGCTACCGCGACCTGCCGGAGATCCTGATTGAGCAGATCGGGCATTTCTTCCAGCACTACAAGGATCTCGAAAAGGACAAATGGATGAAGGTACTG
>DASPOV010000227.1:0-9123 GCA_035625815.1 Methyloceanibacter sp. | reverse complement strand
GATTGATGGTGCCGCAGGAGGGATTCGAACCCCCGACCCCCGCATTACGAATGCGATGCTCTACCGACTGAGCTACTGCGGCTTTTGACGGGCAACTTGCAGCCAGCTTGCAGCCGGCGCCACGAACAATGCCTCTCGAAGGTGGGCTTTTCAACCCTTTCCGCGCCTTTCGAGCCCTGCGATTTACTGCTTATGAATGATGTGCTCAACCAGCTCAGCTATTGCGGCAAACGCGAGAAACGGCGCGGGCTCAAGTAACGAGGCTGGGCCCAGTGCTTAGTACCCATGACCCGGCGTTGCAAGTTTAGGCTCATTGGCTCTTCGGGACTTTACCGGATTTGGGCCGCGCGCAAGCGTTCCAGCGACGCAGGGCTTTCGTCGGAATCGGATGGCGCCACCCCTGGATCGTCGGGGGCGTGGGGGGCGACGTAAAGCTCCGGTTTCGACCTCGCTCGGCCAGGCTCTTGATGAGGCGGGACCGGCGTGACGGTCGGCCGCGGCGGTTGACTGGTGTCGGCTGTCGGTCGTAGCGGTGCTGAGCCGTCGCCGGACGACGCCGGCGCACGCGGCGATGCGAGCTCGGGCTTTTTCGCCTGGGCTGCCGCCTGCACCGGAGGCGCGACCTTGAGCGCCGGGAGCGGTTCCGGTGCCTCGTAGGTTTCTTCGATCAGCAGCGTGTCGTCGCCGCGGCCTATGGCATCGACGGGCGCCTTCCATTCGAAGGCATCGACCGCGCCAGTAACCGGCGAGACCGGTAGCCATCGATCGGAGATGTAGCCATCGGCAATCCACGCACGATCACGCGGCGCGCGCACCGCGCGTGCGAGCCATTCGCGCTCGCGGCCCTTGTTGCCCTCGCCGGCTTCGATCCGCGCCATCAGGGCGCAGACGCGAGCGGGTGGCCGATCACGGAGATAAGGGGAGATCGCGTCTTCCGCCTGCCGCCAGTCGCGGGCTTCGATTGCGGCGACGGCGATCGCGATCTGCCCCTCAATATCGCCCGGGGTCAAGCTCGCAAGATGCTCGACACGCTTCAGCCGATCACGCGGGGACTCGCCCGCCTTGGCGAAGGCATAGGCGGTCGCGAGATCTGGATGCGGCGCGAGCTTCCATGTGCGTGCGACGAGGCGGCTCGCCTGCCGGTTCTCGCCCTTTGACGTGAGCAGCCGACCGGCGATCTCGGCGGCGGGGACCAGCGAGGGTGCAAGCCGCAACGCTTCAGTGGCAAGCACTAGCGCCTTGTCCGGCGCCGACGCTTCAAGATCGCGCGCTTCGGCGGTAAGCAGCACGGCACGGCGCCTAAGTGCCACGTCAGGCTCGACATTGCCATGCTTGCGTGCCACGGCAAGCGTGCTCAATGCGCCCTCCCAATCGCCCGCGCGTGCCTGCATGTCGAAGAGCGCATTGACGCTCCAGCCGGCCTGCGGATCGGTGCGCACGGCCTGCTCGGCCAGAGCGCGGGCCGCGTCATGGTCGTTGCCGCGCTTGGCCTCGAGGAAAAGACCGCGTAACCCCAACAGCTCGGTCTCAGCCCGATCGAGCATGGCCTCGAAGGCGTGCCGCGCCGATGCACGGTCGCCTTTGAGCTGCGCGGTCTGCGCCTTAAGCAGCGCAGTGAGCGGCTCGTTGGGAAGATTGCGACGCGCCACGCTTGCATAGCGTTGCGCGAGCGCCCGGTCACCGACGCCGATGGCAAGGAGCCCGCGGGTCAGCGCGTCGAAGCCTTGGCGGCGGCGTCGCTCCTGCATGTAGGCGCCGATGGCAGCTGGCCGCGTGAGCAGATAATGCAGCAGTTTCCAAGCGAGCATCAGCGTGGCCACGATCGCGGCAAGCATGAGCGCTCCGACGAAGGCGCTCGTTTTGATCTCGTAGCCGAGCCACTCGATGGTGATCGCGCCCGGCCGGTCGGCAAACCAGGCAAGCACCAAGGCTGCGGCGATGACGCCAATGATGAAGAGAAGGACGCGGACCATCTCCTTAAGGCTTTGCTCCTGAGCCCCCGCCTCCACCCAAGGAGGCGAGCACGGTGTTTTTGAGCTCGGTCAGGGTGTCGTTGGCAGTGGCCCGCACACGCGCATCATCAAGCCAGGCCGTGAAGGCGTCACGGGACGGTGCCGGCATTGCCTCGACCTCCTTGATGGCAGCGGAGAGATCACCTCTCCCGAGTGCTGCTTCGGCTTTCGCCAGCACCGCGCTCGGTTCGGTCCCCATGGTGTCTGCGCCGATACGGTGTATAGAGACCGTGGATTTCGCGCCCGCAATCACGCTGTCCAAGAAAGAGGCCGCTGCCGGGTCTGCGGGTGGCGGAGCGGCGCTCGCCTCCGCGACCTTGTCCAAGTTGCGCGCAAGCTCCGCAATGGTCGTGATGCCAGTCTCCGCGTGAGAGGCCAGTGCGCCAAGGTCACTGTCAGGAAGGAAAGACTGGAACACGGCAAGCTCCGCGGCGTAGGGACGGCCGGCGTTCACGGCATCGCGCAGACTGGCGAAGGCGATGGCCGTGGCTCCAGACTTTGCACCTGACGCCGACCGATCGATAGCGGTGGAGAGATCGGGAAGGGCTGCTTCGAGCTTGGTTATCCTTTGGTTGAGGGTGGTGAGTTGGGGTGCGAGATCGGAACTATCGCCCGCCAGATTCGCTTCGGCGAGCGCGCCGAGCTTCGCCTTGAGTGCCGCGACCTCTCCTTGCAAGGCTTCGACAGCTTTCGTGTTCGACGCCTGCTGGGCGGTGAGCACGGCAGCGATCTTGCCCTGCAGTTTTTGTTCGACATCGCCGATCTTGGCGTCCAGCGCGGCGGTATCCCCCACCGAGCCGCCGTCCTTCGCGGTTTCGGCCAAAGAGTTCAACGACTCTTCAACACGCGTCACGCGACCGATAAGGCCTGAGAGGTCGGGGGGTGTCTCGACTTTGCGCTCTTCAAGAGCTTTGAGCCGCGCATCGAACTGGCCGAGGGCCTCGGCATTCCCCACCAGCGGCGACGCAGTCTCGAGCTTGGCCAAGCGGCTCTCCAACGGCGACAAGTCCGGCGACGCTGCGATGCGCACCGGGAGTTTGTTCCAGGCCAGCGCCAAGAACACGACGCCGATGAGGCCGCCGAGGAGGCCAGCGGCAAGGTGGGTCAGGAAGCCCTTGAGCTCAGTCGGGCTGGTGCGGGGAGCCACGCCCTTCGCGCCCTGCTTTGCCTTGAGGCCTCCAGGACCAGACTTCCCCGCTTCCATGGCAGGGTCTGGCGAAGCTGCCTCGCCGGGCGCGGGGTCGACGGAGACCTCGGTCGCGGTCCCCTCGATTGTCGGCGCCGGGCGCTTGCCAGAACTGGGGCGGTGCGGGTCGTCAAAGGACTCAGTCATCACGCATACCGTAGCTCTTCAATGTGATGCGAACCTTAGGAGGATGCCGCTTCTGGTGAGATGAGCGCAAGGAGTTCTTCCTCGCGTGGATGCGCTGCCACAATTACCCTAGCCTTGAGCGGTTCCACGGCCCGTGCCACCCTCGCTGAGAGGCAATAATAATCAAGTCGCGAAGCTTGCGTTACCGCGCCGTGCCGCACCACCAGAGCCGCGAAAGTGGCCGCTGTGCGTGGCGACATGAGGATGACACCGTCGAGCTTGCCGGCGGTGAGCAATGCAAGGGCGGCATCCGGCAGCTTGGTCGCCGGGACGGTCCGATAGAGGACGGGCTGCCTTACCCTAAAGCCTTGAGCCTCCAGCGCCGATTTCAAGTCGAAGGCGACGGACTCGCCTGAAAGATGCACGAGTGGGCCGGCATTTGGCTTGAGCGCCGACGAGATCAAACGTGCCAACATTTCCGCCGTTTCGCGACCAGTGGGGACCGTCTTGAAGCCGAGCTCCGCCGCCGCCTTGGCGGTGGCCTCGCCAGCGGCATAGAGCGGGAGTTCGAGTGCCCTGACGAGATCGGGGTGGGTGGCAAGCACCCGCAAAGAATTGCGGCTGGTGACGATCAGGGCCTGTGCGCCGTCAAGTTCCAGTGATACGTCGCTTGCGGGCTCGATGGCGAGCAAGGGAGCGAGCACCGGCTTGTGACCGCACGCGCTAAGCAACTCGGCTTGGCGTCTGGCGTCGACTTCCGGTCGCGTGACGAGGAGGCGCATCAGGCTAACGCGCGGTGAAGCTTGCCAGGAAATTTGGCCCAGCGAGCGCGAGCAGCTCGCGGCCGGATTCGGCGCCGATAGTCGCGGCATCGGCCGGAGCGCCACACTGTTCAACTTCGTGCCATTCGGTCCCTTCGGGATTCAGAACGAGTCCGCGAAAGCGCAAAGACCCGCCGGCGATTTCAGCCAGGCCAGCGATCGGCGTCCGGCAGGATCCGTCGAGTTGCGCAAGAAAGGCGCGCTCACATCCAACCGCCGTGGCGGAACTGGCGTCGTTCAACGCCTGCAACAGATCGCGCGTTTTTGCATCGGCACTGCGGCAGGCGATGCCGATGGCACCTTGCGCCACCGCGGGCAACATCTCATCCGTCGATAGAATCGACGTGACGTGGTCCCCAAGCCCGAGCCGCTTTAGCCCTGCGAGCGCGAGCAGCGTCGCATCGACCATGCCTTGATCGAGCTTCGTCAGACGCGTTTCGATATTGCCGCGGAAGTCGATGACCTGAAGGTCAGGGCGCAATCGCTTAACCTGCGCCTGACGGCGGAGCGACGAGCTGCCAACCACCGCACCTCGCGGTAACGCTACAAGCGACTCGCCCTTAGCGCTTATGAACGCATCGCGCACATCGCCGCGTCGCAGCACGGCCGTGATCGAGATGCCCGGCGGCAGCTCCGTGGGTAGATCCTTCATGGAATGCACGGCAAGATCGACTTTGCCATCGAGCAGAGCCTCGTCGATCTCCTTGGTGAACAGCCCTTTGCCGCCAAGGTCGCGAAGCGGCTTGTCCCAGATGCGATCGCCAGAAGTGGTGATGACATTGAGCGCGACGCCGCCCCCTTCGAGACCATGGGCGTCGATCAGAAGCGCCCGCACATGATCGGCCTGCCAAAGGGCGAGCGGACTTCCTCTGGTGCCGATCAAGAGCGTTGGCAAGTTCTTGATTCCGTTACTTTAATTAGCCGTGAAGCTGCCCTATTAGTATCGTCTGATATACATGGCGTGATCCGGCTGCCTCTTCAATCGGCCCGGTCTTACCCTGTAAAGAAGCATGATGGCTACAGGCCCAGATAAGCGCGACCTCATTATCCTCGGCATCGAAACGAGCTGCGATGAGACCGCCGCCGCATTGGTGCGCCGCGACGCCAGCGGCAAGGGCACCATCCATGCCAACCTGGTGCGATCGCAACTTTCGCTGCATGCGGCGTTCGGCGGCGTGGTGCCGGAGATCGCCGCGCGCGCCCATGTCGAACTGCTCGATATCCTCATTGCAGAGGCCCTCGCGGAGGCTCGTGTTGAATGGAACGCCATCGACGGCGTTGCCGCCACGGCAGGGCCTGGCTTGATCAGCGGATTGATCGTCGGAGCCACCACCGCCAAGGCCATCGCGCTCGCGCGCGGGCTGCCATTCATCGCGGTGAACCATCTCGAGGCCCATGCGCTGACCCCGGGTCTTACCCATGGTCTGCGTTTTCCATATTTGTTGCTGCTCATCTCCGGCGGACACACGCAGCTCCTAATCGTTAAGAATGTGGGCTCCTATGTTCGGCTCGGCACGACCTTGGACGATGCGTTGGGGGAGGCCTTCGACAAGGCGGCAAAAATCCTCGGCCTCGGCTATCCCGGTGGTCCCGCCGTCGAAAAGGCGGCCAAGCGCGGGCGCGCCTTCATCGCCTTGCCTCGGCCCATGCTCGGGCGGCCGGATCCGCATTTCTCGCTAGCGGGTCTCAAGACTGCCCTGAGACACGAGGCGATGAACCGTGCGCCGCTCGGTGAGCAGGACATCGCCGATCTTTGCGCAAGCTTCCAGGACGCTGCCGTGGATGTCGTCAGCGACCGGACTCGGCGCGCCATAGAGCTTTATGTCGATGCGCTCGGGAATGATGCCCAACGAGCCTTCGTCGTTGCCGGTGGGGTCGCCGCCAATCAGCGGCTGCGTGCCGCGCTTATGGAGGTTGCCGCAGCGCAAGGCTTCGAGCTGATTTTGCCCCCGCCGGAGCTTTGTACCGACAACGCCGCCATGGTGGCTTGGACTGGAGCCGAGAGGCTTGCCCGGGGGCTTAGGGACGAACTCGCAGCGCCGGCGCGCGCCCGCTGGCCACTGGACCCCGATGCAACCCCAGCCCTCGGCGCCGGCGTCAAGGCTTAATCACCAATGGTCGAAGCGTAGTTGCGTTGCCGCCAGATCAGGCCGTCTTTAAAGTCGCAAAGCTGGGCGAAGGGCCGGGATTGGAAGAGATGTCTTTGACGATCTCTACGGTTGCGTGGAGATTACTTGCCGGCGTTTTGCGCTTGCTTCGCGCCATGCGTCGAGATTGCGAATGCCGCCCTTCGGCAGAAGCCGGTTTGGCAAATTCTTCCTGCATGATATCGGGAGCATAATAGGCCTCGATTTCGGCCCAGGGAGCATGCGCGGCGACGGCATTCCGAAGGCCTTGGCACGTTCAATCAGGGGTCCATCCTCCATCCTTAATGCTTTCCTGGCTCAAGTTCGCGGTTCGCCACCTCGCACGGCAGGGAATCTGGCATAAAGGGATGGCTCCCACATCAGTGGAGCGATCGAAGGCTTTCATGGCCCTTCAGACGGTCGGCATTATCGGGGGAGGCGCCTGGGGCACGGCGCTTGGGGTGAGCGGGCGGCGCGCCGGACGTGACGTTATCCTTTGGGCCTATGAGCCCGAGACCATCGCCGAGATCAACGAGCAGCACCGAAACTCTCTCTATCTGCCGGGCGTCAGCCTAGATCCCGCCATCGAAGCGACGACACAGTTCAACGAGGTTGCCAGTTGCGACTTCCTCCTGATGGTCACGCCGGCGCAGCATGTGCGCGCCATTGCCGCCGAGCTTCGGCCTTATATGCGGAAAGATCAGCCGCTCGTGATCGGGTCCAAGGGCATCGAGCAAGCGACCGGGCAACTCCTTTCGGAGGTCATTGCCGAGGTGCTGCCGCAAGTGCGGCCCGCCGTGCTCTCTGGCCCGAGCTTCGCCGCCGAGATCGCGCGCGGGCTCCCCGCCGCCTTGACGCTTGCAACGGCGAGCGAGGCGCAGGGGCGCGCGCTCTCCCACGCGCTGAGCCACGCCTCGTTCCGCTGCTATTGGAGTGATGACGTGGCAGGTGCTGAGATCGGCGGCGCGCTCAAGAATGTTTACGCCATCGCCGCCGGCATCGTCGTCGGCAAGAAGCTTGGCGCGAGTGCCCATGCCGCACTCGTCACGCGGGCCTTTGCCGAGATGATGCGCTTCGGCGCGGCGCTTGCCGCACGTCGCGAGACCTTGATCGGGTTGTCAGGCCTCGGCGACCTGGTCCTGACCTGCGGCAGCCCGCAATCGCGCAACATGTCGCTTGGCATCGCGCTCGGCGAAGGACGAGGCCTGGGGGAGGTGTTGAAAGCGCGTCTCTCCGTTACCGAAGGCATTTACACGGCGAGCGCTGTGGTAGAAATGGCGGCCGCGCGGGGCATCGAGATACCGATCGCCCAAGCCGTGCATGCCGTGGTCTCAGGCCTTGCCACGGTCGACGAGGCGATCGAGGCTCTGCTCGCCCGGCCGCTCAGGCCTGAGAGATAGTCAGCAAGACAGTGTTATAGAGAGGAGAAGGGTTTGGCGCTAAAGATGCTGGCCGTGGGCCGAGCGTGGCTCTTCTTACCGCCACCATGCCGCGCAGGGCTTCTTAATTCTTAAGATGACGCCGCTCGGTTGAGCAGAAATCTTGCACTTTTTGGCCGTCTCCTCTTCGGACATTGGCGGGTGAATATCAAGAGGAATAGGCTCAAAACCATAATCACCGTGGACAAGGAGGGTGTTCTACTCGACGGGAGAAACAGATTGGAGGCGCTGGAGCGCGCCGGGGTAGAGCCTCGCCATTGGCACACCGGCATCTATGGCGGCGACTTAGTCGCAGTACATTCTCAGCGCCAACATTCACCGTAGACACCTGACCGAGGCGGAGAAGGCAGAGGCGATTGTCCGCGCCATTAAGGCCCGGGAGACACCACCTCAACTTCAGGCAGTTTCTAAGGGCGGTCGAGGCAAGGTCACTTCTCCGGGTGACCTGGGGCGTCCGACCGAGTAGTAAGCGCCGATGCGGGCGTTGGTGGCCGAGTGCCAATGGCACGTGCATTTGGGCTAAATCGGTGGATCCCCAGGAACTCCATCAGAATTCCTGTGCTATGATATAGTTGCTGCCAGGGGCTATCGAGCGGGGTTCATGCGCATATTTCTTCGGGCGACGGCTTGCATGATGCTTTTCGCAGGTGCGCCAGCCATCGCGCAGAATTGTGCTGCCATCCTAGCGGCCTGCGCCGCTCAGTGCCGAGCCAGTAACGTCGATCCGACGCGAGTGCAGGCTTGCATCAACCGATGTTCAATTGCGCCCTGCCAACAAACGCCGCTTACGGCTCGTCTTTGTGATGCCACCGCTCAGAGTATTTGTAACAATGGATTTACCTCCTGCAATACTGCGTGCGTCCAATCGACTGCGACGACTCAGGCTGGGATCGAGTCTCAGGCTTCGTGTGCGACCCTTTGTTGTACCCAGTTTAGGCGCTGTCTGGCGTCGCGCCAGTGCGACATAGGCGCCATCCTTGTCATCAATTGCTCGGAAAACCCAGGCGCGGCCCCCACCTCTGGTGCCCCCTAAGAGGGCTTCATGTAGGCTCGTCGTGGCCATGTATGGCACTGTTGCCTTCGCTGACGTTTCGAGCTCCGCGCACTTGAAGCCTTTTTTTGGTCAGGAAGTCATTCAAGAGGACAACAGAACCCACGACATAGTTCGGTCCTTTTGATTAAGCTTGTCTCAAACCCAGCGTTGAGAGCGGACAACAACTCGGCACGCTGCGATTTTGTAATCAGAAGATGGCTAGCATGGTTTTTGGAGTCTGGCCGCTCGTCTATAAGCATGCCGAAATCCATAATCGTGATTGGGAGCAACAAACGATGAGCTTTGGGCGAATTATCTTAACGCTTATCGTGCTCGCCTTATGGGGCCTTGTTGCTATCGCCCTCTTTCGGACACCTGGT
>DASPOV010000226.1:0-8597 GCA_035625815.1 Methyloceanibacter sp. | reverse complement strand
GTCAGGCTCGTCGGGCACGTCGTCCTCGGGCTCGTTCTTGTGGTGAACCTTTACGGTCCGCTCGGTTTCGGCAAGCCAGCCATGGCGCGGGTTTCCTGAGGGGAAATTATGACCATGCGCGGAATTTGAGGCTCAGCAATTTCAGGCTTGGCAAATGCCAACCATCGTCGGATTTTTAAGAGGATGGACCTAACCGAAAAGCAAGTGCGTGCGATCCGCGATTGGGCTGACGGAGCGCATTACGTTGAAGAAGTTCGCTTGTTCGGAAGCCGCGTGCGAAGCGGTGGTCCGTCAGACAGGGACATTGATCTGGCTATCACAGTCGGCGGTCCAGATCCGCGCACAGCCCGAGCGCGCTATTACGCCTTGAGCAAGAAATGGCAGGGCGAGCTAACAACCATGCTCGGGGTCAAGGCGCATGTGAACCTCTACAACGAGCCTCAGGATGAAACTGTGCGTCGCGCATGTGATGAGAGTAGCGTCCTGCTCTGGCGGGTTGTTCAGGCGTAGGCTCGCGCAGCGACCCCACAAGCCGCTCGCATAGATCGAGCGTGTCACGCTCCCAAGTGTCCGGCAACGCGCAATAATGAGCGATAATCGCCCGCGAGCACGATAATCACGGCGTGCTCGATGCTCGACGTATGAAGGCTCAGGCTGAGGGGGCCATCGCCGTGGGCGGCAGTTGCTCATCGAGGATTAGATTGATCGGCTAGGCCTAGTCTTTGAAGCGCCCATGCAGAACAGTTAGCAGCGACGGGAGCCGTTCCAGCCCCTGCGTTCTTTTAAAGATCCAGCACCAGCCGCTTTGGGTCCTCGATCGCTTCCTTGATCTGCACCAGGAAGTTGACCGCCTCTTTACCATCCACCAGGCGATGGTCGTAGGAGAGCGCGAGATACATCATTGGCCGCGCCACGATCTGCCCGTCACGCACCACAGCGCGCTCCTCGATCCGATGCATGCCTAGGATGCCGGATTGCGGCGCATTCAGAATCGGCGTCGAGAGCAGCGAGCCGTAGATGCCGCCATTGGAGATCGTGAAGGTGCCGCCTTGCATTTCCTCAAGCCCAAGCTTTCCTTCCCGCGCCCGCGCGCCAAAATCGGCGATTCCCCCTTCGATCTCGGCGAGGCTCATGCGGTCGGCGTCGCGCAGCACCGGCACCACGAGCCCACGCTCGGTGCCGACGGCAACGCCAATGTGGTAGTAGTTCTTGTAGATGATGTCGGCGCCGTCGATCTCGGCATTAACCGCGGGGATGTCCTTCAGGGCCTGCACGCACGCCTTCACGAAGAATCCCATCAGGCCGAGCTTAACCCCGTGCTTCTTTTCGAAGGCCTCGCGATAGTCGCGCCTGAGTTGCATAATCACACTCATATCCACGTCGTTGAACGTGGTGAGCATGGCGGTGGTGTCTTGCGCTTCTTTCAGCCGCTTGGCGATGGTTTGGCGGAGCCGCGTCATGCGCACCCGCTCTTCGCGGATTTCATCTTGAGGCGCGATCGGCGGACGGGGCGCCGGCGGAACCTTGGGCTTCGGCTCCCGCGCGAGCAGCGCTGCTGCCGCGGTTGCGACCTGACCAGACGGCCCAGCGCCGGTAGCCGCTTGGGCGAGCACGTCATGCTTCAGCACCTGCCCGCGGCGGCCAGAGCCCACAACGCTTGCCGGCATAAGGCCGGTCTCGGCGAGATATTTGCGCGCGGCGGGGGAAGGCTGCATCTCGACGTTGTAATTGCCGTTGCCGCTGTCGCTCACCTCCTCGCGGCGCATCGGCTCGCGCTCGAGCGCGGCAGGTTCAACCTTGGGTGGCTCGGGTGGTTTGACGGGAGCCGGTGCCGGTTCAGATGCTTGCTGCGCGACCACTGTCTCTACTTTGGCTTGGGTCGGCTTCACCTTACTGTCGCACTCGCCAATGGCCCCAAGCAAGGCGCCCACGGCGACGGTATCACCGGCTTTGACCATTGTCACCGACAGCACGCCGGAGGCCGGCGCCGGCACCTCGACGGTCACCTTGTCGGTCTCGAGCTCGACGAGCGGTTCATCGGCGGTGACGGCATCGCCCGCCTGTTTGAACCATTTGCCTACGGTCGCCTCGGTTACGGATTCCCCAAGACTCGGAACGCGGATCTCAGTGACCATAAGCGTTCGTTCCCTTGCTTTCGGCGAAGTTTAACCCAAGGCCTCGTCGAGCAGCGCCTTTAGCTCCTGCTGGTGCTTGCGTGATAGCCCAACTGCCGTGGAGGCAGACGCCGGCCGCCCAGCATAGCGCGGCCGCTCGTACTTCGCCCCGATATGGTCGAGCACCCAGGAGAGGTTCGGTTCGATGAAGCTCCACGCCCCCATGTTCTTCGGCTCTTCCTGACACCACACCATCTCGGCTTCGAAAAATCGCAACAGCTCCTGGATCAGCGCCCGCGCCGGAAAGGGATAAAGCTGTTCGACACGCAGGAGATAGACGTCGTCAATCCCGCGCTTCTCGCGCTCGTCGTAAAGGTCGTAATAGACCTTGCCGGAGGAGAGCACCACGCGCTTGATCTCGGCGTCAGGCTTGAGCTTGATCGCCTGCCCTTCGAGGAACTGGGCATCGTCCCACAACACCCGATGAAAGCTCGTTCCAGGCCCGAGCTGGGCGAGAGTCGATACCACTCGCTTGTGACGGAGCAGCGACTTCGGCGTCATCAGCACGAGCGGCTTGCGGAACTGGCGGTGCAGCTGGCGACGCAGCACATGGAAATAGTTGGCTGGCGTGCTGCAGTTGGCGATCTGCCAATTATCCTCGGCGCAGAGCTGGAGATAGCGCTCGAGTCGCGCCGAGGAATGCTCTGGCCCCTGGCCTTCATAACCGTGGGGCAGCAACATCACGAGACCCGACATGCGCAGCCATTTGCGCTCACCAGACGAGATGAACTGGTCGATGACCACCTGGGCGCCGTTGGCGAAATCGCCGAACTGCGCCTCCCACAGCACGAGCGCGTTCGGCTCGGCCAGGCTATAGCCATATTCGAAGCCGAGCACCGCCTCCTCGGACAGCATGGAGTTGATGACCTCGAACTCAGCTTGCGTCTTCGAGATGTGCTTGAGAGGCGTGTACTTCTTCTCGTTCTCCTGATCCATCAGCACCGAATGGCGCTGCGAGAAGGTACCGCGCTCGCTGTCTTGGCCCGACAGCCGCACGCGAAAGCCCTCGGTCAGCAACGTGCCGAAGGCGAGCGATTCCGCCGTCGCCCAGTCTATGCCTGTCCCGTCCTCGATCATCTTGCGCCGCCCGACGATGATGCGCGCCACAGTTTTGTGCGGCGTGAAGCTTTTCGGGATGGTAGTGAGCTTGCGGCCGACCTCTTTCAGCATCTCGATATCGACGCCGGTCACGCCCCGGCGTGCGCCCTCCTCTGCGAGGCCGATGCCTGACCATTTGCCGTCCAGCCAATCGGCGCGGTTCGGACGATAGGAGTCGCCTGCCGCGAACTCCTCTTCGAGCAGGGCGCGGAAGTCTGCGTGCATCCGCTCGACCTCGGCAGCGGTGAGCAGTCCCTCCGCGACCAACTTTTTCCCATAAATTTCCGTGACGCGCGGATGCTCGCGTATGCGGGCATACATCAGGGGTTGAGTGAAAGCCGGCTCGTCCGCCTCGTTATGGCCATGGCGCCGGTAACAGAACATGTCGATGACAACCGGCTTGCCGAAGCGCTGGCGGAACTCGACGGCAATCTTGGTCACATAGACCACGGCTTCAGGATCGTCGCCATTCACATGGAAGATCGGAGCGTCGATCATCTTGGCCACGTCCGACGGATAGGGCGAGGAGCGCGCAAAACGCGGTGCCGTGGTGAAACCGATCTGATTGTTGACGATGAAATGGAGCGAGCCGCCGGTGCGGTGGCCGCGCAAGCCCGACAGGCCGAAGCATTCGGCGACCACGCCCTGGCCGGCGAACGCGGCGTCTCCGTGTAACAACAGCGGCAGCACCTCTCGCCTCTCCTTGTCGTGATGCTGATCCTGCTTCGCACGCACTTTGCCGAGAACCACGGGATCGACAATCTCAAGATGCGACGGGTTGGCTGTGAGCGATAGATGCACCCGGTTGCCATCAAACTCGCGGTCGGAGGACGCGCCCAAATGATATTTCACGTCGCCAGAGCCCTCGACATCGTCGGGATGGGCGGAGCCGCCCTTGAACTCGTTAAAGATAGCCCGGTAGGGCTTCGCCATGACGTTGGCGAGCACATTGAGCCGCCCGCGATGGGGCATGCCGATAACGATCTCTTGCAGGCCGAGCTGGCCGCCGCGTTTGATCACCTGCTCGAGCGCTGGCACGATGGCCTCGCCGCCATCGAGCCCGAACCGCTTGGTGCCGGTATATTTCACGTCGAGGAAGCGCTCGAAGATCTCCGCTTCGATCAGCTTCTTGAGGATCGCCTTCTTGCCTTGCGGGGTGAAGCGGATCTTTTTGTCGGCGCCCTCGATGCGCTCCTGGATCCAGGCGCGCTGCTCCGGGTCGGAGATATGCATATATTCGGTGCCAATATGCTCACAGTAGCTGCGCTTCAGAATATCGAGCACCTGGCGCAGCGTGCCGAATTCGAGGCCAAGTGCGCCGCCGAGATAGATCGGGCGGTCGTAATCGGCCTTGGTAAAGCCGTACGTCCTGGGTTTGAGCTCAGGATGCTCGCGGCGGGTGCTGAGCTCAAGCGGATCGAGCTTGGCGATGAGATGGCCGCGCGTGCGGAAGTTCCGTATCAGCATGCGGGCGCGTAACGTATCCTGCGCCGCGGCAAGCGCCTGCTCCTCGGTAAAGGCAGCTGGAGCTTGTTCCACGCATGTCGCACCGTTCGACGGCTTCCAGGATGGTCCCCGCGCCTCAAGCAACACATCGTTACTGTCGTCCTTTAGGCTTGCGAAAAACGCTTGCCATTCGGGAGCGACCGAGTTCGGCGCCTGCTGGTAGCTTGCGTAGAGCTTCTCGAGATAGGGGGCGTTGGCGCCTTGCAGAAACGACGTTGTGGCAAACACGTCGTTCAATTCGTGCCTCGTCATGCGATTACCTTTTGGGATCAACTTTGCCGGTGTTAGCTGGTACCGGCCTGCCGGGCAAAAAAAGCAAGTCTTGGGCCGTCCGGCTTAACCACCATGCAATACACGGGCGAGCGTTGTTCCAAGGGCGTCAGGCGAGTCGGCCATGACAATTCCCGCGGCACGCATTGCCTCAATTTTGTGCTGCGCGTCGCCTTTGCCGCCGGAGATCACTGCGCCAGCATGTCCCATGCGGCGGCCAGGCGGTGCGCTGACGCCAGCGATGAACCCAACCACCGGCTTTTTCTTTTCGGCTTGTGCGAGAAATTCCGCAGCCTCTTCCTCAGCACTGCCGCCGATCTCCCCGATCATGATGATTGCTTCGGTGCCGTCGTCCTTGAGAAACAGATCGAGGCAGTCGATGAAATTCGTGCCGTTCACGGGGTCGCCGCCGATGCCGATGCAGGTCGATTGCCCAAGGCCCACGGCGGTGGTCTGCGCCACCGCCTCATAGGTGAGCGTGCCGGATCGCGACACAATGCCCACCTTGCCCGACCGATGAATGTGCCCGGGCATGATGCCGATCTTGCACTGATCCGGCGTGATGACGCCTGGGCAGTTCGGCCCAATCAACCGCGTCTTTGATCCGCACAGCGCGCGCTTCACCTTGACCATGTCCAGCACCGGCACGCCCTCGGTGATGCACACCACGACCGGCACCTCGGCATCGATGGCCTCGAGGATCGCGTCGGCGGCAAAGGCCGGCGGCACATAGACCGCGCTCGCATCGGCCCCGGTCTTGCGCACCGCGTCAAGCACGGTGTCGAACACCGGCAACCCGAGATGCATTGTGCCGCCCTTGCCCGGCGTGACGCCGCCAACCATGCGCGTGCCATAGGCGATGGCCTGTTCGGAATGGAAGGTTCCTTGCGCGCCGGTAAAGCCCTGGCAGATCACGCGCGTATTTCGATCGACAAGTACTGACATGCTTATAACTCGAAGAGCTTCTTAGAGAAACGGCTTCACAACCCGGACCGACCCATAGGTCTGGCCATGATTGATATCCTCGGTGAAAAGTGTTTCAGCCCCCTTGAGGAGTTTCTCGAGCCCGCAATTGCCGCACTTTCCGCAGTGCGAGAAGTGCCGTTATGGCGCATGAGCCTCACGCCGCCTTCACCGCCGCCACGATCTTGCGCGCCGCATCGTCGAGATCGTCGGCCGGATTGACGGCGAGCCCGGACTCCTGTAGCAGCGCCTTGCCGCGCGCCACATTGGTGCCTTCGAGCCGCACCACGAGCGGCACGCTGATCTTGACCTCGCGCACGGCGGCGATGATGCCTTCGGCGATAATATCGCAGCGCATGATCCCGCCAAAGATGTTCACGAGCACGCCCTCCACATGGGGATCGGAGAGGATGATCTTGAATGCTTCGGCGATTTTCTCCTTCGACGCGCCGCCGCCAACGTCGAGAAAGTTTGCAGGCTCACCGCCTCTGAGCTTGATGATGTCCATGGTCGCCATGGCGAGGCCGGCGCCATTGACCATGCAGCCGATGGTGCCGTCGAGCTTAACATAGGAGAGTCCGAGCCGCGACGCCTCGACTTCGGCCGGCTCCTCCTGATCGAAATCGCGCAAGGCGGCGATGTCGGGATGGCGGAACACCGCATTATCATCGAAGCCTATCTTGGCATCGAGGCAGATGAGCCGCCCCTCCTTGCTGACCGCCAGAGGATTGATTTCGACGAGGCTCGCGTCCTTCTCAAGGAACAGCCGATAGAGCGAGTTCACGAGCTTGGCGCATTGTTTGGCCTGTCCGCCGGTGAACTTCAGCGCCGAGGCGATGATGCGGGTGTGAAAGGGCCATAAGCCCGACGCTGGATCGACGGTGAGCATGGTGATCTTCTCAGGCGTTTCTGCTGCCACCTTCTCGATGTCGACACCGCCCTCGGTCGAGGCAATGAAGGCCACGCGTCCAGAGTCGCGGTCGACCAACAGCGAGAGATAAAGCTCTTGCTCGATTGCGACGTCCTCGACCACATAGACTTCGGCGACCGGCCTTCCTTTTGGCCCGGTCTGCGGCGTAACCAGCGGCTTGCCCAACATGCGCTCCACCTGCCCGCGCAGCTCTTCCAACGTCTTCACGAGCTTGATGCCGCCGCCCTTGCCTCTGCCACCGGCATGGATCTGCGCCTTGACTACCCAAGCGCCTGGCTTCAGCGCCTTGGCGGCGCGCACTGCCTCTTCCGGCGTAGCGGCCACTTCACCGTCAGCCACCGGCGCACCGTAGTCGCGGAGCAGCGCCTTAGCTTGATACTCGTGAATGTTCATGCATGAGCCGGTGAGTTTAAGATCAGGCGACGGGTGCGGCGAGGCTCGGCGCGATGCGCTGGCAGAGCTCGACCAGCGATTTAACGGACTCGACCGACCGCATGAAGGCATCGCGCTCCTGGGAGCTGAGATCGAGCTCGATGACCCGCTCGACGCCCTTGGCGCTGATCACTACCGGCACGCCAGCATAAAGTCCCTTCACATGATACTCGCCGTTCAAATAGGCGGCGCAAGGCAACACCCGTTTCTTATTCTTGAGATAGGACTCCGCCATTTCGAGCGCGGCGGCGGCAGGCGCGTAATAGGCTGAGCCCGACTTGAGCAGGCCCACGATCTCAGCACCCCCGTCGCGCGTCCGCTGGACGATCTCATCGAGGCGCTTCTGCGTGATCCAGCGCATCTTCACGAGATCGGTGAGCGGAATGCCTGCCACAGTCGAGTAGCGGATGAGCGGCACCATGGTGTCCCCATGGCCGCCAAGCACCATTGCGGTGACGTCTTCGGGGCTTACGTCGAACTCTTCCGCGAGGAAGTAGCGGAACCTCGCCGAGTCGAGGATGCCTGCCATGCCGACCACCTTGTTGCGCGGGAGCCCGCTCGTCTTCTGGAGCGCCCAGACCATGGCGTCGAGAGGGTTCGTGACGCAGATGACGAAGGCCTCCGGCGCGTATTTGCGCAAGCCAGCGCCCACCTGCTCCGTGACTTTGAGGTTGATCTCCAAAAGATCGTCGCGACTCATGCCGGGCTTTCGCGGCACACCGGCAGTAACGATCGCCACATCGGCGTCTTTGATCTCGGCATATTCGTTGGCGCCCTTGAATTTGGGGCTGTAGCCCTCGACCGGCGCGGCCTGGGAGAGGTCCAGCGACTTCCCTTGCGGCACGCCGTCGACCACGTCGAACAGCACGACTTCGCCGAGGTCCCTGATGCCCGCGAGATGGGCAAGCGTGCCGCCGATCTGGCCTGCGCCGATCAGGGCAATCCGACTGCGCCCCATGGATCCCTCTCCTCATTTGACACCGTAACGAGCGGGCCCATGCACCGCCTCTACCTTTGGTTACTGGCAATTCCGCCATCGTGCAAGCTCGGGGGAAGTACTCTCTACGTTGGCTCAGATGCAGCACCGCCACGCTTATGCCGTTCAGCCGGATAGGCCTAAGAGCTTTCCATGAGCCGCGAGGCGGCGCGCGCGAAGCTCTCGGCGGTGTCATCAACATAGAGAGCATGGGGCTCGATCGCGGCTTACGCGATCAACCCGACGC
>DASPOV010000225.1:0-12519 GCA_035625815.1 Methyloceanibacter sp. | reverse complement strand
GGCATCGGCGCGCGTGTCGTGAAAACGGACATTGGAGCCGTTTGGCGAGCCGGGCGGCACAGGACGGACGGGATTAGACGCCAGTCGCCTCCACCGAATAGTCGCGCGGCAACGGCGGCCCATCTTGCGTCATTGCAGGGCGAGGTTGGTCGCGGCTTTTCCAGGGTGCCGGGCCATGGTCGTGTTACGCGAGGATCATGGGCGCTGGCCCCGAGATACGCCCTCCCCTTCTATGGGCACTCTGATCCTTGCTTTCAAATTCGCTATCTGGACGAGCAGGATGCGCTGAGTGGTTGGTCATGCGCTCGGGGCGCTGAATCGGCGTGAGCTGGCGAGGATGTTAGTTCTGGCGCCCTTTTGTAACCGCGGGGTAACTTGTCCTAGGGTTCCCTTCACCAACCTCAATCACGATCGCGTTAAGGATGGCAAAGCGCCCAAAAGAGCTTTGGCGTCGCTCTGTCGGCAGGGTTAGACTTGCAGGCAAAGTCGACAGCATGGAGGCTTCAAATCATTCGACGATCAGTTCTCGTAGGGACAGCATTCATCGGGGTCGGACTTTGGTGCGCTGGTCTCAATGCCGCAAGTGATCCAACACGAAGCGCGAGACTGCCGAGCATCGATAATCCGTATTGCGCCATCACGACTCGTCTTTTGCCGGACTTCCCGGAGCAGGCGATATCGATGATGGACTCCAATGGCCGGCCGCTCATCGTCGTGAACTCTTCGACGCTCGGCCAGAACCCGGCCTACGGGCGGTTCCTGATGGCGCATGAGTGCTGCCATCATACGCTTGGGCATGTGCGGCGCTTCTACGAAGGGATCGGCCAATTGGGACCGCAGCCCTTCTACTACATCCGCCCAGCGCTGAAAAACATGGAGCTCGACGCGGACACTTGCGCCGTCAAGATGCTCAAGGCTAAGCACGAACCCGAAGCCATCGAAGCCGCGCGGCAAATGATGTTGACCTTCGGCACGGCGCCCACGGGCGCCTATTACCCGACCGGTATAGAACGCGCAGAGAACATCGCCAAGTCCGCCGCTGAGGATTAGCGGTGCGACGGACTTGACGCTTCAAATTAAGAAGGGCGGCGTCTCTATTTCTTATGCGCGTCCGATTTGTTGGTCGGCGGCCCGTCAAGCGGCGTTCCTTTCTTGAAGGCCGCCTTCACATAGTGGTCGCCCTGCTTGGTAATCTTCGTGGTCCAGCCAGTGATCCACGTGATCACGGCGGAGCCACCCTCCTCCTTCCAGGTTCCCTCCTTGGCTTTCTCCTGAGTGCTCGTGGCCTTCCCATCGGCGGAGAGGGTGATTTCAAACGGCTTTCCAACGGAGTCCTTGACCACCCAAACGCCCTCAAACTCGCTCGCCGCCAGGACGGCAAAAGCTGTCATGGCAATGGCCAATCCGGCCGCGAGCATGACCGCAGCGATGGTCCTGATCCTATTCATGGGCTTCCTCCTTGAAGTCGTAAATATAGCCCCCTAGATGGCTTCCCAACGTGGGACAGGCGGGGATACCGGGAACCCCGCACGCCGCTAACCATTCTTTCCGCCCGCGAAGAACCCGCAGCTTACAGGCCCATCGCCTTGTGGACTTCTTCCATATCCACCACGCACCCGGCTTCGTTGCCCTTCTCCATCTCGGCCTTCGACATGTCGAATGGATCACGCCAAGTCATTGACCCGCCACATGGGCGTGTTCAAGTTTTTTGATGATAGGCGCATCCATGACCTTGTATCGCGTAATCGTCCTCTTGCTCTTGTCGTCTGCCGGCGGGGCGACCGCATTGGCCGAAGAGCCGCAAGTGCCGCAACAATGCTGGACGCCTCAAGCGCTTGCCGGTACCGAAGCTGAACTCAAGCATGTGCATTCCCCGCAGCCTCTCGATCTTGCGCCGCTCAAGCAGGTGACGCTACCGCCAGCAACAGCTGTAGCGCCGGCGTTACGCGGCTCGATCAGAGGCGTCGAGCTGCCGCCCGACAAGAAGCTGATCGCACTCACCTTCGATCTTTGCGAGGAGAACGGTTATGTGTCCGGCTATGACGGCCGCATTGTCGACCTCCTGCGTGCGCAGGGCGTCAAGGCCACATTCTTTGCCGGCGGCAAATGGATGGAGACTCACCCTGAGCGTGCGCAGCAGCTGATCGCAGACCCGCTGTTCGAGGTGGGCAGCCACGGCCTCACGCACCTCGACCTGTCCCAGACCAAGGAGCCTACACTCAGCGAGGAGATCACGCTCACGGAGGCAGCCTATGCCCGCGCCAGGACCGCGCTCATGTCTCGTCAATGCCTCATCGTCGCATCACGCCCCAAGCCGCCGGAGCGGATGACGCTGCTTCGCTTTCCTTATGGCCGGTGCAACAACAAAGCGCTCGCCGCCGCGGCAAATGCGGGGTTAATTTCCGTTCAATGGGACCTAGTCACGGGCGACCCAGATCCGCGCGTGTCTGCCAAGACCATCGCCAACACCATTCTGACCAAGGTTCATTCCGGCGCGATTGTGGTGGCGCACGCCAACGGCCGCGGTCGCAACACTGCCGCGGCTCTCGCCATTGTGCTGCCGAAACTGAAACAGGAGGGCTACAGCTTCGCCACGGTGAGTGAGCTGCTCCAATCCGGCAAGCCAGTGATCGCGACGCACTGCTATCAGAACAACCCTGGCGAATTGACACACGTCGCCCGGTCCTCGATCGGGCGGGGCAGCTATGACCTCTTCTCAATTTTCGCCGCCCCCAATTGAGTTCGCGCCTGCGGCTCAAGGCGCCGTGCGCCTCTTGCCGCTCGAGCGAGGCTCTTGCGCCGGCCTCGCCGCGGCAATCGTGAGGATGGAGCCCTGGTCGGTGATGAGTTATCCGGCCGATACGCTTGCGGCGTTTCTTGCAAATCCCGACTGCGGGGCCTCTCGCTATGTGGTCAACGTGGCCGGCTTGGAAGCGGGCGTGTTGTCGGTGCGTCACCCCTGGCTCAAGGGACCCTATCTCGAGCTGCTCGCGCTCTTGCCGCAGGCGCAAAATCGGGGGATTGGGTCGAGCATCATGGCCTGGTTCGAATCCGCGGCGCTAAAGCATCGAGCGCGCAATCTCTGGGTCTGCGCCTCGTCCTTCAATGCGCGAGCTTTGCGCTTCTACGAGCGTCACGGCTTTATAACGGCGGCAACGCTGCCGGGCCTCGTCGCCGAGGGTTATAACGAGATTCTATTGCGCAAATTTCCGCTGGCGCGCCGCCCGTGATGGGTTTCGCTACCGCTGCGGAGGTGCAGACGCTTGTGGCGCGGGTGTGCCAGAGGTCGCAGCGTCAGGGTTGGCATTGTCCCCGGGCGCCCTAGCGCCCTCTTCTGGTGCCGCGTCGGCGTCAGAATCGGGCGAATGATCGATGAAGATCACGCCGTCTTCGATGGAGACAGCGTCACCGCCCTCCAATTCGTACTCTTCGCCGTTCTCGAGCTTGACCTTGCAACCCTCGCTGCAAGGTGCCTCGACCTCCTTCTGCGGCTCGACCTTGAGCTCTTGGGACGAACCGGCGGCGGTCACCGTAATGGTGTGAGGATCGGGATCGATATTGGAGATGGTGAGCGCCTGCGCCGGGCCGGTGCAGAGCAAGACGAGCGCCCCAAGGGCGGCGGTGCTGACAAACCTCATCCCAGATTCCCTCCCGAATTGAGTTAATGCCCGGAGCCTGACGAATCTCTCTCGCTCAATACAGCGCCAGGATTTTGTTGCCGACGCGGCAAAAGGCGCATTGGCTGACGCTTTTGCCGCCTTTGCCCCAGCTCTTGATGAATGGCCAAATTTGCCACGTTTCGGCCTAAGATCCGCAAGCCTCGCGGTCAATCCAAAACGGGAGTCGGAACCAAATTACCATGGCGGCGTTGGACTGCTCGGTGACGGAAACAGGGGGATTCGCTGCGGAACAAAAAAGGGCATGGCGGGCGCGACAAAGAGACCTTAAATTGACCCGCTTAGAGCCAAGGACCGCATCGATCGGAAAGGAGGCTTCCCATGGAGCTTACCGCTACCGTGACGGCCATTCTGGCTTTGATATCATTCGGGTTTGTCGCCGCGATTATCCTCGGGATGATCTAGCACTTCCCGCTTCCAGCCATCACTCAGCCGCATCGGCGATCCGCTTTGGATCGTAGTTGAGAATGGGCCCCAGCCATCGCTCAGCCTCCTCCTGCGTCCAGCCTTTGCGAGCGGCATAGTCCTGGACCTGGTCGCGGCCGATCTTGCCCACCCCGAAATAGCGGCTTTCGGGGTGGGAGAAATAAAAGCCTGATACGGCGGCGGCAGGCCACATGGCGCAAGACTCGGTCAGTTTGAGCCCCGTCGCCTTCTCGGCGTCGAGCAACTTGAACAGCGTGCGCTTCTCGGTGTGGTCGGGCTGCGCGGGATATCCAGGTGCCGGCCGAATGCCCGCATAGGCTTCTGCGATCAGCTCCTCATTGGAAAGCTTCTCCTCCGGCGCGTAAGCCCAAAGCTCACGCCGCACCTTCTCGTGCAGCGCCTCGGTGAAGGCTTCCGCCAGCCGGTCCGCGAGCGCCTTCACCATGATCTTGGAGTAGTCGTCATTGGCGCCCTCAAAGCGTCGCGCCACGTCCTCCTCGCCGATGCCCGCGGTCACAGCAAAGCCGCCGATGTAATCGGCAGCGCCCGACTCTTTTGGCGCTACGAAATCGGCAAGAGCGAGATTGGCTCTGTCCCCGTCCCGCGCCATCTGCTGGCGGAGGGTGTGCAGCGTGGCAATCTTTTGCGTGCGTGTCTCATCGGCGTAAAGCTCGATATCGTCGCCGACGCTATTCGCGGGCCAGAAGCCGACGACACCATTCGCCCTGAGCCATTTCTCTTCGATCAGCTGCTTCAGCATGGCTTGCGCGTCATCGAAAAGGTGACGCGCGGCCTCGCCATATTTGTCGTCGTTGAGAATGCGTGGGTACTGCCCCTTCAGCTCCCAGGCCTGGAAGAACGGCGTCCAGTCGATGTAGCGGGGAAGCTCGGCGAGGTCGTAGCTGCGGAAGGCGCCCGTGCCGAGGAAGGTGGGCTTCGGCGGCACGCAGTCTCTCCAATCGAGCTTGAGCCGATTGGCGCGTGCGTCCGCTAGCGATGTGCGGGTCTTCTCCGCCCTGCCGCGGGCGTGCGACTCCGCCATGCGCGCATAGTCCTCGCGCACGCGCGCAATGGCCTTGGGCCGCCCTTCCCTCGACATCAGACTCGACACCATGCCGACGGCGCGGCTAGCGTCAGTGACATAGATGGCTTGGCTGCGGTGGTAGTTCGGGCTGATCTTCACTGCGGTGTGCACACGGCTCGTCGTCGCGCCGCCGATGAGAAGCGGCAGGTCGAAGCCCTCGCGCTCCATTTCCGCCGCCACATGGCACATCTCGTCGAGCGACGGCGTGATCAGGCCCGAGAGACCGATGATGTCGACCTTGCGTTCCTTTGCGGTGTCTAGGATCTTCCGCGCCGGAACCATGACGCCGAGATCAATGACCTCGTAATTGTTGCATTGGAGTACGACACCCACGATGTTCTTGCCGATGTCGTGCACGTCGCCCTTCACCGTGGCTAGTACGATCTTGCCAGCCGGCTCCCCTTGGGCGAGCCCGAGCTCCTCCTTTTCCTTTTCCATGAATGGCATGAGATAGGCGACCGCCTGCTTCATCACGCGGGCTGACTTGACCACCTGCGGCAGGAACATTTTGCCCGTGCCGAATAGGTCGCCGACTACGCTCATCCCCGCCATCAATGGACCTTCGATGACGTGCAAGGGGCGCTCCGCTTTCGCCCTCGCCTCCTCGGTGTCCTGTTCGATGAAGGTGCCGATGCCATGCACCAGCGCATGGATCAGGCGCTCCTCCACTGGCTTGTCGCGCCAGGCAAGATCGGCCTCCCGCTTTTGCGTGCCCTCCCCGCGATATCTCTCGGCGGCTTCGAGAAGGCGATCGGTGGCGTCGGCGCGTCGATTGAGGATCACGTCCTCGGCGAACTCGCGAAGCTCCAGATCGATGTCGTCGTAGAGCGCGAGCTGGCCGGCATTGACGATGCCCATATCCATGCCGGCCTGGATCGCGTGATAGAGGAACACCGAATGCATGGCTTCGCGCACCCTCTCGTTGCCGCGAAACGCGAAGGAGAGATTGGAGACACCGCCGGAGACATGCACGTAAGGCAGCTCAGCCTTGATGCGCCGTGTCGCTTCGATATAGGCGCGGGCATAGTCGTTATGCGCCTCGATTCCGGTGGCGACGGCAAAGATGTTGGGATCGAAGACGATGTCTTCCGGCGGGAAGCCGACCTTCTCGGTGAGGAGCTCATAGGCCCGCCGGCAGATTTCGAATTTGCGCTCGGCGGATTCGGCCTGGCCCTGCTCGTCGAAGGCCATCACCACCACGGCGGCGCCATAACGGCGGACCTTCTTGGCGTGCTCCAGGAACGGCCCCTCGCCTTCCTTTAGGCTGATCGAGTTCACGACCGACTTGCCTTGCACGCATTTCAGCCCAGCCTCGATCACCGACCATTTCGATGAGTCGATCATTATTGGCACGCGCGAGATGTCGGGCTCTGCGGCAAGCAGGTTGAGGAAAGTCACCATGGCGCCCTCGGAGTCGAGCATGCCCTCGTCCATGTTGACGTCGAGCATGTTGGCGCCGTTCTCGACCTGCTGTCGCGCGACCTCGAGCGCGGTCGCGTAGTCACTGGCCTCAATCAACTTGCGAAACTTGGCAGACCCGGTGACGTTGGTCCGCTCGCCGACAATGACGAAATCTTGCGCCGCGTTACTCATTATACCTCACCGATGGACGAAGGGCTCGAGGCCAGAGAGGCGCATCTTGTGCTCGACCTCCGGCACGCGACGCGGCGGATATTTGGCGATGGCCTCAGCGATGGCGCGGATGTGCTCCGGCGTGGTGCCGCAGCACCCGCCGACAATATTGATCAGCCCATCGCGCGCCCATTCCTCGAGCAGCCCCGCCATATGCGTGGGCTTCTCATCGTACTCACCCATCTCGTTGGGAAGTCCAGCATTGGGATAGACGCTCACCAGCGTGTCCGCCACATGGGAGATCTCGTCCACGGAGGGACGGAGTTGCTCGGCGCCGAAGGAGCAATTGAGCCCCACCGAGAAAGGCCGAAGGTGCTTCAGCGAATACCAGAAAGCCTCCGGCGTCTGACCTGAAAGATTGCGGCCCGAGAGATCGGTGATGGTGTCGGACAGCATGATCGGCAGGCGCACGCCCATCTCCTCGAACACCTGCTCGACGGCAAAGCCCGCAGCCTTGGCGTTCAGCGTGTCGAAAATCGTCTCGATGAGGATCGTGTCGACGCCACCCTCGATCAGCCCGCGCGCTTGCGTGGAATAGGCTTCGACCAAAGCGTCGAAGCTCACATTGCGAAAGCCTGGATTGTTCACGTCAGGCGAGATCGAGGCGGTGCGGTTGGTGGGGCCAATGGCGCCGGCGACGAAGCGCGGCTTCTCCGGCGTTTCCTTCGTCCAGGCGTCGGCAGCATCACGCGCGAGTTTCGCCGCTGCGACATTCAGTTCGTACGCAATGTCTTCCAGTCCATAATCGCTCTGCGAGATGACTTGCGCGTTGAAGGTGTTGGTCTCGATGAGATCGGCGCCGGCTTCCAAATACGAGTTGTGAATCTCGCTGATGATCTGAGGCCGGGTCAGCACCAGCAGATCGTTGTTGCCCTTGAGATCACGCGGGTGATCCTTGAACTGCGTTCCCCGATAGCTTGCCTCGTCGAGCTTATAGCGCTGGATCATGGTGCCCATGGCGCCATCGAGGATCAGGATGCGTTCCTTGGCTGTCCGCTTCAGCGCGGCAATGCGTTCCTCGCGGGTCATTGCGCGGCTTCCGCTTTGGTCGCGGCTGTCGGGACCGGACGCAAGCCCAAGAGATGGCAAATGGCATAGACGAGATCGGCGCGGTTCAGCGTATAGAAGTGAAATTCGGTAATGCCCCGGTCGACCAGCCCCATGACCTGCTCGGCCGCGACCGCCGCAGCCACGAGGTACCGCGTCTCCTGGTCCTGTTCGAGACCTTCGAATCTATGTCCGAGCCAGTCCGGCACGCTCGTCCCTGACTTCTGCGCAAAGCCCGCCACCTGCTTGAAATTGTGAATGGGGATGATTCCGGGCACGATGGGAATAACGATGCCCCGATCACGCACGCGGTCGAGATAGCGGAAGAGCACATCGTTGTCGAAGAAGAACTGGGTGATGGCGCGGGTGGCGCCTGCGTCGATCTTCGCCCAGAGCATGTCGATATCGGTATCCACGGTCGGCGACTCCGGGTGCTTCTCGGGGTAGCACGCGACGGAGATTTCGAACGGCGCGATCTTTCTGATGCCGGCGGTCAAGTCCGCGGCATTGATGTAGCCGCCAGGTGTCGGCATGTAGCGCTCACCGACGCCGGCGGTGGGGTCGCCGCGCAGCGCCACGATATGGCGCACGCCGATGTCCGAATAGTCGCGGATTACAGTGTCGACCTCCTCGCGCGTCGCTTCCACGCAAGTGAGATGCGCTGCTGGCCTCAGCTGCGTCTCTTTCAGCACGCGGGCGATGGTGGCGTGGGTGCGCTCACGGGTGGAGCCGCCCGCGCCATAGGTCACCGAGATGAAGGTCGGATTGAGCGGCTCGAGCCGGCGGATGGAGCGCCACAGCGTTTCCTCCATGGCTGCCGTTCTCGGCGGAAAGAATTCGAACGACACGTCGATGTCGCCATGGCCAAGAAAGCGGCTCTTGCGGTCAAGACTTGCGAGCATCACCCGGCGAACTCCACTGAGGAGGGCTTCTTTTTCTCGCGGGCGGCCGCGAGCTTCAAGCCGGGCCAGAGAGAGACGGTGAGCTTCTCTGGACCTACGCTCGCAGCCGGCGCGAGGTCACGTTGCCGCTCCACTTTCACACCAGCCTCTTTTAGCCAACGCTTGACCTGCTCAGGAGCAAAGCCGAGGCGGCGATGGGCAGACTGCTCGCGCAGTAACTCAAGCTCATGGGGCGCGAAGTCGACTACGAGCAGCTTACCGCCGGGCTTGAGCAGCCGAGCGGCCTCGGTAATCGCGGCGGCGGGATCGTCGAGGAAGTGCAGGACCTGGTGCAGGATGACGGCATCGGCGGCGCCGTCCGAGAGCGGCACGTTGTAGAGATCGCCCTGGCGGGCCTGCGCATGAGTGAGCCCGGCGTGCTCCAGCTTCATGCGCGCGTAGCCAAGCATGTCGCGACTCAAATCGAAGCCGAGCGCGCGCGTGGCGCGTGGCGCAAACAGCTCAAGCATGCGCCCCGTCCCAGTGCCGAGATCGACGAGCAGCGCGAAGGGTCCAGGCCCAAGCGCCTCGTCCACGGCCGCCTCGACCTGGCCTTCGGCGACATGCAGCGCGCGGATCTTGTCCCACTCGCCGGCATGCTCCCGGAAGTAACTTTGCGCTGCGTCTTCCCGTGCCTTCTTGACGGCAGAGGCACGCGCGCGATCGCGGGCAAAGACGGGATCGGCGGCATTGAGGCTCGCCACGATGGCAGCGGCAAGGGCCGCTTCGCTGCCGGTATCGGCCAGGCGAAAGAACACCCAGCTCCCCTCACGGAAGCGCGTGATCAGGCCAGCCTCTGCCATCAGCTTCAGATGCCGGCTGATGCGCGGCTGGCTCTGCCCCAGAATCTGGGTGAGGTCCTTGACGTTCAGCTCGCTGTTGGCGAGCAGCGCCAGGAGGCGCAGCCGTGTCGCCTCCCCCGCTGCACGCAAGCCGCTGAGGGCTTGGGCGCGGAAAAGAGTCCCGATGTGGCCATCTGACATAAAGATATGTTTATGCGTTTGCACGAAACTTGGCAAGTCGCCGTGCCGGGGCACGCGTTCCGCGCTTGATAGCCTGTCACACCAGCAAATATTACGGCGCGATCAGCCACACGACCGGATAGCAGTGCACCCCTACCCGCGCGTGAATTTCTTGTATTTGATGCGCTTCGGGATCATGGCATCCTCGCCGAGCCGGTGCTTCTTGTCTTCCTCGTAGGATTCGAAATTTCCTTCGAACCACTCCACGTGGCTATCGCCCTCGAAGGAGAGGATGTGGGTGGCGATGCGGTCGAGGAAGAAGCGATCGTGGCTGATGATCACGGCGCAGCCGGGCAAGTCTTCGAGCGCAGCTTCAAGCGAGGAGAGAGTCTCCACATCGAGGTCGTTGGTGGGCTCGTCGAGTAGGATCAGGTTCGCACCTGATTTCAGCAACTTGGCGAGGTGCACGCGATTGCGCTCTCCGCCGGAGAGCTGACCCACCTTCTTCTGCTGATCAGGTCCCTTGAAGTTGAACCAGCCGACATACGCGCGGGACGGAACTTCGCGAGCCCCAAGCTTGATCACGTCGTTGCCGCCGGAGATTTCCTCGAACACCGTCTTCTTGCCGTCAAGCGCATCGCGAGACTGATCGACGTAGCCGAGCTTCACCGTGTCGCCGACGCGGATCGTGCCATTGTCCGGCTGCTCTTGGCCCACGATCATGCGGAACAGCGTGGTCTTGCCGGCGCCGTTTGGCCCAATCACACCGACGATGCCGCCGGGCGGCAGCTTGAAGGAGAGATCGTCGACCAAGAGCCTGTCGCCGAAACCCTTGCCGATATGGGCGGCTTCGATGACGACGTTGCCGAGCCGCGGCCCCGGTGGAATCGTGATCTGCGCCTTGCCGGTAGTGTCGCGACCGGCCTCGGCCAAAAGCTCGTCATAGGCGCGGATGCGCGCCTTAGACTTCGCCTGTCGCGCGTTGGGGCTTGCCCTTATCCAGTCGAGCTCGCGGGCAAGCGTCCGCTCCTTCGCCGCGTCCTGCTTGCCTTCAAGCCCGAGCCGCTTCCGCTTCTGCTCGAGCCAGGACGAGTAGCTGCCGTGATAGGGGATCCCAGCTCCGCGTTCGAGCTCAAGGGTCCATTCGGTGATGTTGTCGAGGAAGTAGCGGTCGTGGGTGACCATGACCACAGTGCCGGGATAGTCGCGCAAATGATGCTCGAGCCACGCCACGCTTTCGGCGTCGAGATGGTTAGTGGGTTCGTCGAGCAGGAGGATATCGGGCTTCGAGAGGAGCAGGCGGCAGAGGGCCACGCGACGCTTCTCGCCGCCGGAGAGCGTGTCGACCTTGGCGTCGCCGGGCGGGCAGCGCAGCGCGTCCATGGCCTGCTCCACTTGCGCGTCGAGGTCCCACAAGCATTGCGCATCGATCTCATCTTGGAGCTTGGCCATCTCGTCGGCGGTCTCGTCGGAGTAGTTCATGGCGAGCTCGTTGTAGCGATCGAGCTTTGCCTTCTTCTTCGCCACGCCCTCCATGACATTGTCCGTGACATCCTTGTTCGGATCGAGTTGCGGCTCCTGCGGCAGATGGCCGACGCTCACGCCCTCCGCCGCCCAGGCCTCGCCGAGAAACTCCGTCTCCTCGCCAGCCATGATGCGGAGCAGCGTGGATTTGCCCGCGCCGTTCAAGCCGACCACACCGATCTTGGCGCCGGGCAGAAAGGCGAGCGTGATGTCTTTCAAGACCTGCTTTCCGCCCGGATAGGTCTTGGACAAGCGGTTCATGACATAGACATATTGCGGGCTGGCCATGGGTCTCCCGAAGTTCGCGTGGTTTGGTGTTGAAAGTTTGAGTGAGCTTCTAGCGAATCGGCGCGCCGGACTCAACGGCTAGAAGAGCACGGGCAGGCGCTCCTTCAGCTTCGCCGCCAGCGCATCGAGTGGGTTCTCCTTGATGGGCTCAATCTCGGCGAGGGAGGCAGCGAAAATTTCAGGCGTGAGCGACGCAATCGGCAGCACACGGCACCAGTTGTTGCGGACAAGAAACGCGCGATACGCCGACTCCTCATCGGTGAAGCGAAGGGCTTTCGGCGCCACCCCCACCACAGGGAGCCGCGCGGACACCGCTTCGGAAACCATGGTGCTCGAATCTTCAGTGCAGACGATGACCTCTGCCGTGCCGAACACCTGCGGTAATGTGCCGGGACCGGCGGAGCGATAGTCGATGAAGCGCTCAATCACACTCTTATCCCTTGCTAGCTCGGCGATGTTGTCGCCGACAAAAGGGGGTGTCCGTCGCGAGGTCGAGACGAGCCAGCGCGTGCCCCAAGCCTTCGAGACGGCACGGGCGAAATCCAGCAGCCGCTCCCATTCGCCGCGCCGGTAGTTAAACGGACCCGCATTGCCGCCGATGAGCAGGCCGACAAGATGCGGGCGCTGGCCTTGCCCGTAGCGCGGAACGGTCGCGGGGCGCCCAAGCGCGTCGGGGTCCATGGCCGACGGCTTGAGCACCACCATGTGGCGCGCGCTTCCGGCGTCGCGATCATAGGACGAGATCACCAAGGAGAAATTCTCGGGCCCGATCTCACGCAGGAGCGAGCCGCAAAAGATGTTGGGGACGCCAAGAAACCGCGTCACGCAGATATTCGGCATTTGAGTCTCGCCGCCAGCTGACACGACGAGGTCAGCATTGGGCAGCTTCTCGGCGTCGATGCGGTAGGCCATGCGCAACATGCGCGGCGGAAAGAAGC
>DASPOV010000224.1:0-2921 GCA_035625815.1 Methyloceanibacter sp. | reverse complement strand
CTTCTTCGATGCGCATGATGACGACCCCGGTTTCGATGTCGCCAGTCATGATCGCCCGCTGGATCGGCGCTGCACCCCGCCAGCGCGGCAAGAGCGATGCGTGCAGATTGAAGCAACCGAAGCGCGGCGTTTCAACGATCGGTTTTGGCAGAATAAGCCCATACGCCACCACGATGGCAGCGTCGGCGTCAAGGCCCTTGAACCGCGCCTGTTCTTCCGCGCCCTTCAGGCTTGCCGGCGTGAATACTGGCAGTCTTTTGGTTTCCGCAAAAAGTTGCACCCGCGATTTCCGCGCGGCGAGCCCGCGGCCGGCGGCGCGCGGCGGCTGCGTGTAGACGCCCACGATATGGTAGCCCGCGGCGAACAGTGCGCCAAGCGTCGGTACCGCGAAGGCGGGCGTGCCCATGAAGATGATGCGCATCATGGACGCCTCTTAGGCTCGTTATGGGCTAAAGGGAAGCAGCCGCTGAGTGGGATTAAAGCGCTTCGGCGCGCTTTTGTTTATTGAACTTCTTCATGACCATGTTGCGCTTGAGCCGCGACAAATAGTCGATGAACAGCACCCCGTTCAAATGATCGATCTCGTGCTGCACGAGCGTCGACCAGATGCCCTCCAGCGTCTTCTCCTGGGACTTCTCCTCCTCGTCGATATAGCTGACGCGGGTGCTCGCCGGCCGTTCGATCTCGGCCGTGAATTCGGGAATCGACAGGCACCCTTCCTCATGGGTGCGCATCTCGCTTCCCCGCTCGAGGATCACCGGGTTAACCATGATCAGCGGCTGCTTCGGCTCCTCGTCGCGGGAGGGATCCATCACAATCAGCCGCCGCAAAATGCCGACCTGAGGGGCAGCAAGGCCGATCCCCGGCGCGTCATACATGGTCGCGAGCAGGTCTTGCGCGAGTTTAAGCAGCGCGGCGTCGACCTGCTCGATAGGGGCAGCCTTCTTGCGCAGGACGGGGTCGGGAACGGTGATGATCGGAAGGATGGCCATATAAGCCTGCTGACATAGGATTGGCCCGCCTGCCGGTCAATATGTTCCTGTTTTGGTCTGGGAGTGGCCCGAATCGGGTTATAGCTTCATCGCATGGCCCTAGACGCTTTCCAGGTGGGGAGCTTCACGCTCGATCCCGTGCTGGTTCTGCTGGGACTGCTCGGGCTCGCGGTGCTTGCCCTCCTGGTGCTGGTCGTGATCGCTGCGGTGCATATAAGCCGGCGACGTCGCGAAATGCGTGAGAGCGATGCCCAGCTCGCCGAGCTCAAGGGCCGGCTGCAAACGCTGGCCGAGCTTAGCGTCACCCGCCACGGTGAACTCGCGCGCGCCGTCAATGATCGGCTCGACCGCATGACCCACCGGGTCGGCTCGGACCTCACCGAGACGGCGCGGAAGACCACTGACTCGATCGCCAAGCTCCATGAGCGACTCGCTGTCATCGACTCGGCGCAGAAGAACCTGACCGAGCTTTCCTCGAATATGGTCTCGCTCCAGGAAATCCTCGCCAACAAGCAGGCGCGTGGCGCCTTCGGTCAGATGCGCATGGAAGCCATCATCCAGGACGGTCTGCCCAAAGGCGCCTACAGCTTCCAGGCGACGCTCTCCAACGGCAAGCGCCCGGACTGCGTGCTGCATTTGCCAAACACCAGGGCGGGCGTGGTGATCGACGCCAAGTTCCCGCTGGAAGGCTTTGAGGCGTTCCGCGTGGCGCGCGCGCCCGAGGAAAAGAAGGAAGCGGCGCGGCGCGTGCGCATCGACGTGGGACGCCATGTTGATGCCATGGCCGAGCGCTACTTCTTGCCGGGAGAGACGCAGGACACCGCCATCCTGTTCGTGCCGTCCGAGGCGATCTATGCGGATCTGGCCGAGCACTTCTTCGATCTCGTGCAAAAGGCGCACCGTGCCCGCATTGTCATCTGCGCGCCGAACATGCTGATGCTCGCGGTCCAGACCATGCAGGCGATCCTGAAGGACGTGAAGATGCGCGAGCAGGCTCATCTCATTCAGCGCGAGGTCACGAGGCTGATGGAGGACATGGGGCGCTTGCGCGAGCGCGTGCTCGACCTGCAGCGGCATTTCGGCCAGGCGAACCAGGACATCGAGAAGATCCTCACCTCTTCGGAGCGGATCGCCTCACGGGGACAACGAATCGAGACTTTGGAGTTCGAGGGAGAAGCACAAGCGGCTCTCGAAAGTGATGGTGTGGCGCCGCTTGTCGCCACATCATCTAAGCTCTATGCGGCGGAAAGCGAAGGAGCGAGGCGCCGCCCCACGGTCGCGCGTCAGCCGGACCTGCTCGCCGGGGAGTAGTTGTGCGCGTATGTTCGATCAGTTCTTGAGCTTCGCTCTCTTTCTACATCGCACTAATCTCGTTGATCACAAGCATCGCCATCGAGCTGCCCTAGCCGGCCGACGACTCTCTAAAAAGGGCTGCTCAGAGGTCTCGGCCCCGGAGGCTTCCGGCCGTCAGCCGATCACCGTGGAGCGGCGCCCCGTATCCGGTTAGCCCTCTTAGTCTGACAAGCGTATAGCCCTATAGACTGTCGATGAACTGCTTGGCTTTGTCCAACGCCGCTTCGAGGATGACGGCCTCGATCACCATGGTCCGGTCAACTTTGCTAGAATGCGTCCGGCCCTCAGCGCTAAGGTTGAGGGTCCACTTACCACCCGTTTCGGGCGGCTCTACCCAGCTTATGACGAAGCCCTTGTAGCGCTTTTCTCGCGTTTGCATGGCGTATACAGCGTGCGACCGTAGGCTCGTGTGAGTAGGTGAGTGCGGTGCCCTAGGAGCCTGCCGGGACCCCGAAGTCACTTCGGCGTTCGTGCTGCTGACGTTCTGCCCCTGTAGCCCCTCTCCGGCTCCGCTGTAAAGCGTCGCGCAACATCGTTGCTGGGCGATGGCGAAATGTTACGAAATGTCTCCAGTTG
>DASPOV010000223.1:0-12452 GCA_035625815.1 Methyloceanibacter sp. | reverse complement strand
GACACTCCATGCGGGCTTCATGGTGGATTCGTTGGCGGTTGCGACCATGTAATAGCGCGGTCCCCGGCCTTGCTGCCAAAGCCGGTAGACCATGCCACACGATATGCCTTCGGCCTTGGCAAAGGCGTCTACTGTGTAGGTGTCTGGAGTCAACTTCTGTCCCTCCTATGGGGTTAGGAGGGGGGAAGTCCCGTCAAAGAGATATTGACGGTGCCTTCCCTCCACACGTTTACGGTGGCAATCGGGGATAGTCAACCGAGGAGGGATATCGACATTATATATTGGACAGGCGCTTTGCTTATGGGACAGATTTTTGACTTTACACAATAAGCCAATGATAAACCTAGTAAATAATTATACGCTAGGCTCTTGGGGCGGCTCTACCCTATCAGCGTCCAAGCGCCTGCGAAGCCGGGTAGAGCCGGTAGCGCCGCGGGAGAAATGCGACGGGGCTCGCAAGATTGAGGCTAAAATCGGCGGGAAGCTCGATCTCGATGCGGTGGCGCCGAGCGCCCACTTCAAGATCGACCCGCCGCAATCCGGCATGACGCCGCAAGACGGTCACCTCCCCCACAATGGCGCCAGACACGTTGTCGACGACATCGACATCGTGCGGCCGCAGGAACAGTTTCGCCGGCCCGTTCGGCACATCGCCGGCGGGGAGGTCAAGTGGCTTTTCGTTGAGCCATACTTTGCGCTGCTCGACCCGTACGGGGAGGACGCTCGATTCGCCGATGAAGGAGAAAACGAAGGGCGAGTTCGGTGCGTCATAGACTTCATCTGGCGTGCCGATCTGCTCGACCCTACCTTCGCTCATCACCACCACGCGGTCGGCAAGCTCGAGCGCCTCTTCCTGATCGTGGGTGACGAACACGGTGGTATGCCCCGTCTTGTTGTGCAGCTCGAGCAGCCAGCGCCGGAGGTCGCGGCGTACTTTGGCGTCGAGAGCGCCGAAGGGTTCGTCGAGCAGCAACAGCCGCGGCTCGATGGCAAGCGCGCGGGCGAAGGCGACCCGTTGGCGCTGGCCGCCGGAGAGCTGGGACGGGAAGCGCTTCTCTAACCCCGACAGCTGCACAAGATCGAGCAGCTCCAGCGCCCGCTCGCAGATCTCTTTACGGCTTGGGCGGCGGCTTCGTGGCCGCACCCGCAGACCGAAGCCGATATTGTCGAGCGCGTTCATGTGGCGGAACAGAGCATAGTTCTGGAACACGAGCCCCACGTTGCGCTGTTGCACCGTGAGCTTCAGAGCGTCGTCGCCATCGAACATCACACGCCCCTCGGTCGGAATATCCAGACCGGCGAGTATGCGAAGCAATGTCGTCTTGCCGGAGCCAGAAGGACCGAGCAGAGCCACGAGTTCGCCGGGCTCGATCTCGAGAGAAACCCCGTGCAGCGCCGGCGTCACGCCGAAGGTTCTGACGACGTTCTGGACATTGACATGCATCGGCCTATCCCACCGCGTCGTCCAGGAGAGCGGCCAAACACCGCCGGCCGCAGAGTTCACCTCATTTAACGCCCGAGCGTCCATGATTTTCTCCTAGTGGCGGCGTAAAGGCGGCGATCTGGTGATCTGGTCAGCGTAACGCCATTCCAGGCCGATTTTTATGACGAGGGTTATGAGGGCGAGCAGCGCCAGAAGCGAAGCCACGGCAAAAGCGGCGGCAAAGTTGTATTCGTTGTACAGGATCTCGACATGCAAAGGCATGGTGTTGGTCTTGCCCCGGATATGTCCGGAGACGACCGAGACCGCGCCGAACTCGCCCATGGCACGCGCGTTGCAGAGCACCACGCCATAAAGCAGAGCCCAGCGGATATTGGGCAGCGTCACTTTGAGGAAAGTCTTCCAGCCGCTGGCGCCGAGGGACAGCGCGGCCTCCTCATCCTGCGTCCCCTGTTCCTGCATCAACGGCACTAGCTCGCGCGCGACGAAGGGGAAGGTCACGAAGATCGTGGCCAGCACGATCCCGGGAAGTGCAAAGATGATCTGAATGTGGTGGCTTTGCAGATAAGGCCCGAAATAGCCCTGTGCTCCGAACAGGAGCACATAGATCAAGCCGGAGATCACCGGAGACACCGAGAAGGGAAGGTCAATGAGAGTGTTCAGCACACTCTTGCCCTTGAACTCAAATTTGGCGATGGCCCAGGAAGCGGCAAGCCCGAACACGACATTGGCAGGAACGGCAATAGCCGCGACCAAGACCGTGAGCTTGATCGCGGCAACCGCGTCCGGTTCGGTGATGGTGGCGAAATAGGTATTGAGGCCAGCCCTCAACGCCTCGACAAACACCGCGGCAAGGGGCAATAGCAGAAACAGCACCAGGAAAATCACAGCGACGCCGATCAGCGTAACCTGGACCAAGGGCCGCTCGGTGGTGATCCTTGGTCCCTCGATCGGCGCGACTGGGGCGATGGCAGCCTCAGTCATTTCCAAACCTCCGCCTGCGCCAAGCTTGGACCAGGTGCACGAAGAAGAGCAGCCCGAAAGAGATCATCAGCATCGCCGTGCCGATCGCCGCGGCCTGCGGATAGCTGAATTCTTCGAGCCTGATGATGATGAGAAGCGGGGCGATCTCGGAAATGAACGGCATGTTGCCGGCAATGAAGATCACCGATCCGTACTCACCGACGGCGCGGGCGAGCGCGAGCGCGAAACCAGTCAGGATCGCCGGCATCAGCATTGGCAGCATCACGCGGAACACGGTCTGGCACCGGTTGGCGCCAAGCGTCGCGGAAGCCTCCTCAAGTTCGCGGTCGAACTCTTCGAGCACCGGCTGCACCGTGCGCACCACGAAGGGGAGACCGATGAAGATAAGTGCTACGGCAATGCCGGTCCGCGTATACGCCACCTTGATGCCGAGCGGCGCGAGCCACTGCCCGATCCACCCGTTCGGTGCGTAAAGCGCGGTGAGCGCGATGCCGGCCACCGCAGTTGGGAGCGCGAAAGGAAGGTCGACAAAGGCGTCGAGCAGGCGCCGGCCAGGAAAGCGGTAGCGAACCAGCGCCCAGGCGATGATCGTACCGAACACGGCGTTGACCGTCGCAGCGAACAGCGAGGTGAGAAAACTCAAGCGGAGCGCGGCAAGCGTGCGGGCGCCGGTGACCGTGTCCCAGAAACGGTCAAGCCCCAACGTCGCCGATTTGAGCACAAGGGCGCCGAGTGGAATGAGGACGATTAGGCTGAGATAGGTCAACGTAAAACCGAGCGCCAGTCCGAAGCCCGGAATGGCGCTCGGTCGTTTCAGCCCTAGGCCGTAGCTTGCGGCCATGGGTCAGCTCAGTCCGTCGATTTCGGCTGATAGATCTGGTCGAAGATGCCGCCGTCATCGAAATGCTTCGGCTGCGCTTTGGCCCAACCGCCGAAGAGCGGATCGTCAATAGACACGAGCTTCAGTTTCGGGAAGCGCGCGAGGTCCTTGGGGTCTGCGTCCTCAGGTTTGACGGGACGATAGTAACTATGGGCGATGATTTTCTGCGCTTCCGGCGTGTAGAGGAACTTCAGATAGGCTTCCGCCACCTTCCGGGTGCCCTTGGCGTCGACGACCTTGTCCACCACGGCGACGGGAGGCTCGGCATTTACGGAAAGCGAGGGGACGACAATCTCGAACTTGTCGGCCCCGAGCTCGTCGAGAGCGAGGAAGGCTTCGTTTTCCCAAGCTATGAGAACGTCGCCGATGCCGCGCTGAGCGAAGGTGGTGGTGGAGCCGCGCGCTCCGGTATCGAGCACCGGTACATTCGCATAGAGCTTCTTGATGAAGTCCTTGTCATTGGCTTCGTTGTGGCCGAATTTCTGGTCAGCGTAGGCCCAGGCTGCGAGATAGTTCCAGCGAGCTCCGCCGGAGGTTTTTGGATTGGGCGTAATCACCTGGACTCCGTCCTTGACGAGATCATCCCAGTCCTTGATGCCCTTGGGATTGCCTTTGCGCACCAGGAAGACGATGGTGGAGGTATAGGGCGATGAGTTGTTGCCGAGGCGCTGCTGCCAATCGGGCTTAATGAGCCCGGCCTTGGCGACGGCGTTGACGTCGCCAGCGAGCGCGAGCGTCACGACGTCCGCCTGCAATCCGTCGACGACCGCGCGGGCCTGCTTACCTGAGCCGCCGTGAGACTGCTCGACCGTTACTTTCTCCCCCGTCTTGGCCTGCCAATCCTTGGCGAAGGCGTCGTTGACGGCCTTGTAGAGCTCGCGGGTAGGATCGTAGCTCACATTGAGCAGGGTGGTGTCGGCAAGCACAGCGCTTGCGGCGACCGTGGTGAATCCAACCGCCGCCACGGCGGCAAGGGTGCTTCGAAATCTCCTCATGGATGCGATCTCCTCTGTGGTACACCCTTAACTTTATATATCCGGTAGACTTTATCAAGTCGATACCCTTGCCATCTTTTCATGTGGATGAAAGCCCCGTCGCTATGAAAGGGTCAGAGAGCGGAATTTGTTTCCAATTTTGGAGGTAGTCGCGGATGCCTCAACGATGCGCCTTCGCGCAGGCCCCGCTCCCCGGCTCGTTAGCGAGGAGGGGCGAATTGAGGGAATCGGCAATCGTCGTGCGGTCGAGCACCTCTCTCGCCGACTCCGCGACCCTCGCAAAAACCCGCCGGATTTCGCAGGTTTCCTCGGTCTTGCAGTCCGGGCAGCGTCGATAGGCGATGCGGCTAAGACAAGGCAATGGGGCAATCGGCCCATCGATGATGCGCAACACCTGCCCATAGGTGATCTTGTCCGGCGGCATGAGCAAACTATAGCCGCCGAGCTTCCCCCGCCGGCTGTGGACGATGCCGTGGCGCTTCATTTCGAGCAGGATTTGCTCCAGGAACTTCCGCGGGATGTTCTCGCGGGCCGCAATCTCGCCGATCATGAGCGAGTCGCCTTCATTGGCGAGCGCCACCAAAGCGCGGAGACCATATTTTGCTTTTTGTGAGATCACGGACGAAATGACGAATCTAAAGCCTATATGTTGAGTCGAGTATATAGCCTCTCGCCCCCCGGAAACAACCGACTTGCGACTTATCGCCGGGGGATTGGGGGTCCGATCCTGGCCTCTGCGACAATTGCCGCAAGGCCCTGCTTCGAGGTGCGGTCGCGAGCGGGATCTTGACGAAGGGCAGTCGAGTGCCGCACCAACAGGCGATGGCGAAAGCCCCCAAAAAGCTGCATATCAAGACCTTCGGCTGTCAGATGAACGCCTATGACTCCGAGCGCATGGAGGAAGCGCTTGGGGCACATGGCTACGAGCCGACGGCCGACATCGCCGCCGCTGATCTCATTATTCTTAATACCTGCCACATCCGCGAGAAGGCCGCTGAGAAGGTCTATTCTGAGCTTGGACGAGTACGTGCGGTCAAGCGGCAAAGGCGCGCCTGCGGCCTCGATACCATGATCGCGGTGGCCGGATGTGTGGCGCAGGCCGAAGGGAGCGAGATCCTCGACCGAACTTCAGTGGTCGATCTCGTGGTCGGGCCGCAAAGCTATCACGAGCTTCCGGCGCTGATCGGGCGCGTTCGTGAGCGAGGCGAGCGCTTGGTGGCCACGGATTTTCCGGCGAAGGACAAGTTCCTGTCGCTGCCGGAGCGGCCGCTCATCCACGCGCATCCTTCCGCTTTCATCACCGTGCAGGAGGGCTGCGACAAGTTCTGCACATTCTGCGTCGTGCCCTATACGCGTGGCGCCGAGTACTCACGGCCTGCTACCGCCATCATCGCCGAGGCGGAAAGGCTCGCTCGCTCTGGCGCGCGTGAAATCACACTGCTCGGGCAGAATGTGAACGCCTATCGCGGCGAAGGCCCCGATGGTGGCGACTGGTCGCTTGCCAAGCTGCTCAAGCGGCTCGCGGCGATGCATGGCATCGAGCGGCTTCGCTACATCACGAGCCATCCGCGCGACATGGACGACGATCTCATCGCGCTCCATGGCGAGGAGCCGAAGCTCATGCCCTATCTGCACCTGCCGTTTCAGGCTGGCTCGGACGGCATCCTTCGCGCCATGAATCGCAAGCACACCGCGGACGACTATGCCGAGCTTGTCGGACGCATCAGGAAGGCACGCCCCGACATCGCGCTTTCCACCGACATCATCGTAGGCTTCCCCGGCGAGACCGACGCCGATTTCCAGGAGACCTTGGCATTTGTCCGCAGCATTGGCTTTGCGCGGGCTTTTTCTTTTAAGTATAGCGCGCGGCCCGGCACGCCTGCCGCTAACCTGCCGGACCAGGTGCCTGACCGGACTTCGCGGGAGCGCCTGCACTTCCTGCAGAGCCTGCTCGATGACGCGGCGAGGGCCTTCGATGCGGCCACGGTGGGCCGGAGGTTTAAGGTGCTGTTCGAGCGAAACGGCAGGAAACCGGGCCAGATCGCCGGGCGTTCACCCTATCTGCAGCCCGTGCATGGGGACGGCCCAGAGGACCTTATCGGCCAGATCGTGGAGGTTGACATTGTGAGCGCGGGGCCGAACAGTCTCACCGGTGTCATCAAATCGGAGTTTGAATGGCGCGAACCAGTTCAGGCGGCCGTGTGACCGGCAAGGCCAGCGGACGGAGACCGCCATTGACGATTGGGCGAAGGGCCGCGTCTGATAAGCGCGCAAGCGCCTCGTCTGCCAATGGCCGTGAAGAACCCCTCGTGGTGTTCTTCGACGACATTAGGCTCGTGCGCGATCTCCTCGGGGACTATGACGCCAATCTCGCAGTGCTCGAGGACCGGCTTGGCATCCAGGCCGTGGTCAACGGCAATGTGGTGAGCTTGCGCGGACCAGAACATTCGCGCAAGACGGCAAAGTCCGTGCTCGAGCAACTCTATAGTCGGCTCGCGCAAGGGGAGATGATCGGCGTGGGCGAGGTGGTGGGCGCCATACGCCATGCGCGGGATTCCGAACCTGCGGTCGAAGCCGACCAGCAAGAGGCGAAGGTCCCCGCCGTGCAGCAGATCCGCACGCGGAAGCGCGTGATCACCGCACGAACGCCGGCTCAGAGCACCTATATCTCGGCGCTACAAGCTCATGACCTCGTCTTCGCCACCGGCCCGGCGGGAACTGGCAAAACTTATTTGGCCGTCGCCTTCGCCGCGGCCTGCCTCGAAAGCGGCAAATGCGACCGGCTTGTCCTGTCGCGTCCCGCCGTCGAAGCCGGAGAGCGGCTTGGCTTCCTCCCGGGCGACATGCGTGAGAAGGTCGATCCTTATCTGCGGCCGCTCTACGATGCGCTTTACGACGTGCTCGCGCCGGAGCGGGTTGAGCGCGGTCTTGCCACCGGCATGATCGAAATCGCGCCGCTGGCCTTCATGCGCGGCCGCACCCTGTCCCACGCCGTGATCATCCTAGATGAGGCGCAGAACTGCACGCCGATGCAAATGAAGATGTTCCTCACCAGGCTCGGCGAGGGAAGCAAGATGATGGTCACCGGAGACCCGACGCAGGTCGACCTGCCTGACGGCAAGGACTCCGGCCTGCTCGATGCCGTCGCTGTTCTCAAAGGCATCGACGACATCGCCCATATAGCCTTCACCGGCCGCGACGTGGTCCGCCGCGAGCTCGTCGGCAAGATAGTCGATGCTTATGAGGCGGCGCCCAAGTACGGTGAACGCCATGGCTGATCCCGGTCCAAGTAGCACCAGCCAGGGCTCCCCGCTCGACGTAGATGTCGTCCGCCATGCGGAGCTTTGGGAGCGCATCCCAGTGAGTTACGCGATACTCACGCGCGCCGCGCGTGCGGCCTTCACCGCAGCTTCGCCGGCGCGACACGCTCCTTACCAGGTGACGCTCATGCTCACCGACGATGAGGAGATGCGCACGCTAAACTGCACCTGGCGCGGCAAGGATGCTTCCACCAACGTGCTATCCTTTCCCGCCGGCGAGCCGGCGGGCGAAATGCCCGGCGAACCATGCTCCCTTGGCGATGTGGTGCTTGCCGCCGAAACGGTGCTTGCAGAGGCTGAGGACAAGCACATTCCGGTTGCCGATCACGTTGCGCATCTTGTCGTGCATGGCATGTTGCACCTGCTTGGCTTCAACCATGAGCGCGACGCGGGAGCTGAGGCTATGGAGGCCTTGGAAACGGAGGTCCTCGCCGAGCTCGGCATCACGGACCCCTATGGGGAGGACGCGGCTGACCCCGCGGAGGCGCCTATATGAGCAACGCCCCGCTGACCGAGGGCGAGCTCCCGGCAACCAGCGATCCGTTGCCGGATGAGGAGCCGTCCTGGCTCGAGCGCCTCTTGGCGCGGTTCGGCCTCGGCGAGGAACCAGATTTGCGGGAGGTAATCGAGGACGCGCTCGCCCGCAGCAAGGGGGGTGGCGACACCTTCGGCGCGCACGAGCGCGCCATGCTCCTCAACATTCTCCGCTTTGGCAAGCTCACCGTCGAGGACGTCATGGTCCCGCGTGCCGACATCGTCGCCGTGGAAGAGTCCATGACCGTCGCCGAGTTGATGAGGGTGTTCCGCGAGGCTGAACATTCCCGCCTCCCGGTCTACCGCGAAACGCTCGATGACCCCCGCGGCATGATCCATATCCGCGACCTCATGTCGTGGATCACCACGGCGGCGGAGAAGGCCGGGGCGGTGAGCCTCGATCTCGATGCCGTTGATCTCGGTACCACGGTGGACGCGATCAACGTCATCCGCGAGATCCTCTATGTGCCGCCCTCCATGCCGGTGCTCGATCTCCTCCTCCGCATGCAGCTGTCGCGGAGGCATCTCGCGCTGGTCGTCGATGAATACGGCGGCACCGACGGTCTCGTCTCCATCGAGGATCTAGTCGAGGAGGTCGTGGGCGAGATCGAGGACGAGCATGACGTCGCAGATAAGCCACTGATCCGCGACGATCTGCGCCTTGGCCTTATTGCCGATGCACGGACCCCGATCGAGGCGCTGGAGGAGCATCTCGGCGAGCAACTGATCTCGCCGGAGCAGGAAGAGGACATTGACACGATCGGCGGCCTGGTGTTCTCGCTCGCCGGCCGCGTCCCGGCGCGCGGCGAGCTCGTGCGGCACCCGAGTGGCATCGAGTTCGAGGTGCTTGACGCCGATCTGCGGCGCATGAAGCAGCTCCGCATCCACACGCCGCAAGAGCGCAAGCAGATCGAGACAGAAACGCCAGTGCCCGAGAGCAGCTGAGTGCTCTCAAATTCCGTGCAAGCGGCGGCCGATTGGGTTGCGCGGGCAAGCGGCGCAAGGCGCGCTGGGCTCGCCGCCTTCGCCGGAGCCATCTGCGTGCTCGCTTTTGCACCCATGCATGCCTGGCCCGTGCTGTTTTTGAGCTTCGGCCTGCTCGTGTGGCTGCTCGACAGGTGCCATGCGAGCCACGCTGAGCTTGGCGGCCGGCTGAAATGCGCTAGCGTCCTCGGCTTCTGGTTCGGTTTCGGTTATTTCCTCGCAGGTCTTTATTGGGTTGCCGAGGCCTTTCTCGTCGAGCCCTGGCGACACGGCTGGCTTATCCCTTTTGCCATGACGGGGCTTGCCGGCGGCATGGCGCTCTTTTATGCGGCTGGGGCGGCGCTTGCCATGGCGATGTGGTCTCCCGGCGCGGCGAGAGTGTTCGCGCTAGCCATCGCCGTCGGCCTCGCGGAGTTCGCCCGTGGCCACGTGCTGACCGGCTTGCCCTGGAATCTCGTGGGCTACGGGCTCACTGCGACCCTTCCAATGATGCAGGTGGCCTCCATCTTTGGCGTCTACGCCTTGAGCCTCTTGGCCGTGCTTCTTTTCGCAAGCCCCTTCGCCATCTGGGCACCGCAAGGCTCCGGGCTCGCGCGACGCAAAGGCACGGCACTCGTCACGCTCCTCTTCCTCGTCGCGTTTGCTGTCGGGACCGTGTGGGGAGCGGCGCGGGTTGGAAGCGCTGACACCACCACCACCACCGGCGTGCGACTGCGGATTGTCCAGGCGAATGTGGACCAGGCCAGAAAATGGCGCCCGGAGAACAGCGCCGAAATCTTCAAGACCTATCTCGATCTCACCAAGTCCGGCGGTGCTGGAGGACTCGACGGCATCTCGCTCGTGGTCTGGCCGGAGACGGCGGTCCCCTTTCTCTTGGCCGACTCCCCAGAGGCGCTCGCCTCCATCAGCGATCTTCTGCCTGAGGGCACGAGCCTGCTCGTGGGCTCCGCCAGGCTCGTCGAGGATCGCGATGCGCAAGGTCGCCTTACCTCGACGCGCATCTATAACAGCCTGCTCGTGCTTGGTGACAAGGCGGAGATCCTCGGCAGCTACGACAAGGTCCACCTCGTGCCCTTCGGCGAATATCTGCCGTATCAGGACTTCATGGAGAGTCTCGGCATCATGCAGCTCACGGGCGTGCGCGGTGGCTTCAGCACCGGCACCGGACCTCGCCTGCTGTCGATTCGCGGCGCCCCACGGGCGAGACCGCTCATCTGCTACGAGATCATTTTTCCCGACGAGGTGACCGACAAAGCGCAAAGGCCGGGTTGGTTCCTCAACGTGACCAACGACGCCTGGTTCGGTTCAAGCGCAGGGCCGTATCAGCATTTTCACCAGGCAGAGCTCCGCGCCGTGGAGCAAGGCTTGCCGGTCGTGCGCGCCGCCAACACCGGCATCTCTGCGATCATCGATCCTTATGGCCGCGTCGTGGCCGAGCTCAGTCTGAAGCAGGAGGGAGTCGTCGATGGGCTTCTGCCTAAGGCTCTGCCGCCGACGCCATTCGTGCGCTGGGGGCGATTGATCGAGCTTTCGGTTCTTATCCTGGCGATCCTTGGCTGGCTCGCGTTGCGTCTTTTGGACGTACTACCAAAGCGGGCCGACGCGCAATGACCGGATTTGCAGCATTCGAAACTCTTTGCAAATGCCTCTCAAGGCGAACAATGTGGGCAGTGCCACATACAGCGCCTAAGTGCTTGACGGACCTAGGATGTACCCCTAAGTAACGTGCCTAGTTGGGGGCTGCACAAGAACCGTCGTAAATTCGGCCGCTGGTGAGTGAACGCATGGCAGGCAAGAAGCCTAACCCGGTGGATCAGCACGTGGGGAGCCGGGTTCGTTTGCGCCGCATGCTTCTCGGCATGAGTCAGGAGCGTCTCGGCGAGAGCATGGGACTTACTTTCCAACAGGTGCAGAAATACGAGAAGGGTGTAAACCGCATAGGCGCGAGCCGACTGTTCCAGATCTCCGAGATCCTCGACGTCCCCGTTCAATTCTTCTTTGAGGAAGCGCCCCATTCCGATGGTCGTAAGACGCCTGGCATGGCGGAGGCGGACTCCGAAGCCTTTATCCTCGAATTCCTCAACAGCCGTGAAGGCCTCGAGCTCAATCGCGCCTTCGTCAAGATCGCCGATTCAAAAGTCCGCAAGAGCGTCGTCGATCTTGTGCGGGCCTTGAGTGCAAGCAGCGATAACGCTTAAGCCAAATCAGACGGCTTGACCGCCATCCCTATCCTTGTATTAACCCGGCGCGAGAAACGGTCCCGTACTCCATCGTCGGTGTCATAGAGGATCAAGTGGCGAACAGGCGAAATTATCTTTTCACCAGCGAGTCGGTCTCGGAGGGTCACCCCGACAAGGTGTGCGACCGCATCTCCGATGCTGTGGTCGATCTCTATCTTGGCGCCGATCCGCTCTCGCGGGTGGCGATCGAGACGCTCGTGACGACGAACCGCATCGTCATGGCGGGAGAGGTACGTGGACCAAAAACCGTGACGGCTGGGCTGATCGAGGATGCGGCACGGCGGGCGGTGCGCGACATCGGCTACGAGCAGAAGGGCTTCCACTGGAAGAACGCCGAGTTTCAATTCTACGTCCATGAGCAATCCGCCGACATCGCGCTTGGCGTCGATCCCAATCTCGAGAAGCAGAAGGAAGAAGGCGCTGGCGACCAAGGCATCATGTTCGGTTACGCCTGTCGCGAGACCGAACCCTTGATGCCGGCGCCGATCTACTACGCCCACCGCATCCTGCATGAGATGGCGAAGGCGCGGCATACGGGCCGGGCGCCCGAGCTTGGTCCGGACGCCAAGAGCCAGGTGACGCTCGCTTACGAGGACGGGAAGCCGGTCCGTGCCGAGTCGATCGTGGTGTCCACGCAGCATGGCGAAGAGGTGGACCAGGCACGAGTCCACGAGATCGTGCGCGGCTTCGTCGACGAGGTCATGCCGCAAGGCTGGGTCGGCCGCGACACGAAAATCTATGTGAATCCCACTGGCCGCTTCGTCATTGGCGGCCCCGACGGGGATGCCGGAGTCACTGGGCGCAAGATCATCGTCGATACTTATGGCGGAGCCGCGCCCCATGGCGGCGGCGCTTTCTCCGGCAAGGACCCAACCAAGGTCGACCGGTCGGCGGCTTATGCCGCGCGCTATCTTGCCAAAAACGTCGTGGCGGCAGAGCTTGCCGAACGTTGCACGCTGCAAATCGCCTATGCCATCGGCGTGTCGGAGCCGCTCTCGCTCTACGTCGATCTGCACGGCACTGGCAACATTCCTGAATCCGAGCTCGAGCAAGCGCTCCGGCGGGTTATGGATT
>DASPOV010000222.1:0-21015 GCA_035625815.1 Methyloceanibacter sp. | reverse complement strand
CAGATGTCGAAGGGATCGCCGGTGCGTTCTAGAAGCCCCAGGTAGACATCCCTTATGAACCTCTCTGGGTTAAAGAAGATGATTTTGCCGCTCTGATCGATAATCGATCCGTCTACGTCGTAGGTCCACATCCCGCGCTCGCTAACTCACCTCATCTATGCTTTGCGACAGCGCCTTTAGCGTCGCCCGGAAGCGCAAGCTCCCTTCGTATTCGAAGTCGAGGGTCAGGGCGTGGTGCTCCCAAACGAGACCTATGAATGAATGGGGAACATCTTTCGGGATTACTTCGGGACTTTTCGCGCCGGTTCGGGACCTTTGGCGCTATTTTGTTCCCAAATCGCGTTCGGGCTTTATCACCTCTTCGCTCCGCAACGCCTAAAAATTTAAGAAAAAAATGGTCGGAGCGGGGAGATTTGAACTCCCGACCCCCGGTCCCCCAGACCGGTGCGCTAACCGAGCTGCGCTACGCTCCGACGTTGAAAACCAAGCACCTTGGCGCGAGCCTGACAAGCATAAATCATGAATTGCCGCCCGTTTGCCGCCCGACGGTCTACGCATCTGAATGCTGACCGCTGCCCTTGGCCTTTGCGTGCCAAGCACTTTCTATTACATCATCAAGCATTGCGACGATGGCATCCCGCCGCTTCACAAGCTCGTCGACGGTCCGCACTTCATGCGCAATGGCCATTCCCAAAGCGCCGGTGAGAGCGGATATGGCGACGACCCTCTCCTGCCCGATAATCAAGTCGACTATGTCATTGCTGAGCTTCTTTGCTTTCTCTCCTGCGTCCCCGGTCACTTCTGTCCACCCTTCATCGAGGCTTCAATTGCTCTCGCCGCAGCTGCATCTGCGCCTTCCATTAAGTGCCTGTAGACGTCGAGCGTCATAGCGACCTCGCTATGCCCAAGACGGCGCGAGATCGTCAGCACGTCGACGCCAGCTCTGATCAAGGTCGGGGGGGATTAAGCACGTCAAATATGTGCAAACCTCGACGGTCAGGAGCGTGGGGCAAGTCACGAAAATAGCGAGCCGGCGCAGAAAAACTGGGAGAGCATCGATATAGCGATAAGCCGATGTGGATTGGACGGCAAGGTCGGGAATGCTGGCGAGTACGACATGTTAGCGAGCCATCATAGGCGTCATGATAGCGCCGCCAGCCCCGCCGACACCGGCTCCAATCGGTCCGGCGAGGGCGAAACCGGCTACGCCACCAGCAGCGCCGCCCGTGACGGCTTCCTGCATTGTCGTGCAGCCGGCGAGTGCAAGGACCAGAGCTAGCGCTGCGACAACCCTCATCGTACTCCCGCTTCCCTAATCGAGCCTTGCCATGATCAGGCGGGCTTTAGGAACGGTCCCATCGCCTACCTTGGCATCGCTGATAGGCTGCTGCTTACTCACACAGCCAGAGGCTACGAGCGCGAGAGTTGCAGCAACGACAAGTGCGAGCGCCTTCATTGGCGTTTCCCCCCTGGGGGAAAGTATCTCGGGCAATTTCTAACGGATGGTGAATCGAGGTCGTCGCCGTGACACGACAGAGCAATTGGGCGAAAAGCAGCAAGACCTAAGTCCAGCAAGGATCGCGAGAGGTTCGGGGCGCTTTGCCAATTAGGCTTGTCGACTGCGCTCAATAAATCCCCAAACTAACAGTATGAGCACCGCGCCACGATAGCTCCAATAAACCCCGCGTTCTGGTGCGAACCATACCAGCCGATGGCCTGTCCGAGGTAGGTCGCCACGAACGCACCCACGATGCCAAGGACTGTAGCGAGTATGAAGCCTTTGGGCTCGTGGTCGTCACCCGGCGTGACGAAGCAATGACGCGGACAACAAAAGCCGATAAGAACAAGCCGTGCTCGTGCCCTTCGATATACACTTTCAAGGCTGTGAGACAAGCCGTTCCGTCGCGGTGCCCGGGCTCAGCTCTTGGCTGCGATCAGGATTCTATGGCAATCTTCGAGTTCCTTGAGGACCACGCTGAGGCCCTCTGCGTCCACTTCTGCGGACTGTTCCGCAAGACCTGGTAGCCGGCTGAAGCCCCGGTTCTGCGCCGCCTCAGCGGCCACGTCAGGAATCTCCCGCTCGATCGTTACGCCAGCCTTCTTGTCGTCATGGACAGGGGGGCGCTGCTCCATGACGAAGCGCGGCCCCTGCTCCCGCAAGATTTTCTGTACGCCCCTGATGGTGTAGCCGTCGTCGTAAAGAAGAAAACGAATGCCGCGCAACAGAGCAACATCTTCGGGCCGGTAATAGCGGCGTCCGCCACCACGTTTCATCGGCTTCAGCTGAGCAAACTTGGCCTCCCAAAAGCGAAGTACATGCTTTGGGACTTTCAGCTCCTCGGCAACTTCACTGATCGTACGAAAGGCTTCGGGCGCTTTGTCCACCGCTCAACTCCCCGCCTTAATAAGCAGCCTCTACAGTATCGCCGCGTTTATTCGGCCGCCTTTCTCCGGGACAGCGCCTCGTTGATACGCTGCTTCATGATATTGCTCGCCCGGAACACCAAAACACGCCGCGGCGTAATAGGAACTTCCTGGCCCGTCTTCGGATTGCGTCCTATCCGCTGACCCTTGTCGCGAATACCGAAGGAGCCGAATGAGGAGAGCTTCACGGTGTGCCCACGCTCAAGGCTCGCCACAATCTCGCGCAGCACCAGCTCCACAATCTCGGCGGACTCGTTCCGGGGCAATCCAACCTTTTGAAACACCGCCTCAGCGAGGTCGGCGCGGGTCAATGTCTTCCCGCTCATCGTACGACTGCTCCCCCAGGGTCGCGGGATAAACCAAGATTCTAATCGAGCATCCGCACGGCGGTCAATCGCCCCCGCGATCAAATTCCTGATATTGCATCATTTTCGAGGGAGGTGTGACTTTCACGCGGCGGTTCTCCGCAAAAATTCACCAGCGGACCAGGACAGCCCCCCAGGTGAAACCGCCGCCCATGGCTTCCATCAGCACAAGATCGCCCTTTTTGATGCGCCCGTCGTGGAAGGCGGTACTGAGTGCCAGGGGAATCGACGCTGCGCTCGTATTGGCGTGCTTGTCCACAGTCACGACGATCCGCTCCGGCGCAAGCCCGAGCTTGCGCGCCGCCCCGTCCAGGATGCGCTTATTCGCCTGATGGGGCACGAACCAGTCGATATCTGAGGCTTTATAACCGGCTTTGGTCAGAGTCGCGTCCATCACCTCGCTGATCTTGGTGACCGCGTGGCGGAAAACCTCCGGCCCGTCCATGCGGATATAGCCCACCGTGCCCGTCGAAGATGGGCCTCCATCGACATAAAGTTTGTCGCGATAGCGGCCGTCTGAGCGCAAGCAGGCCGCGAGCACGCCGCGATCATTCGTGGCGCTATCCTGCATCTCCGCCTCGACCACGAGCGCTCCGGCGCCATCGCCGAACAGCACGCAAGTGGAACGATCGCCCCAATCGAGGATGCGGGAGAAGGCCTCGGCCCCGATCACCAGGGCCCGGCGGAACTCGCCACTCTTCAGATAGTTGTCGGCAGTCGCCATGGCGAAGACGAAGCCGGAGCAGACGGCCTGTACGTCGAAGGCGGCGCCCTGCGTAATCCCGAGATCGGCCTGAATGGTGACCGCGGTCGCCGGGAAGGTCTGATCGGGAGTCGAAGTGGCCAGAATGATGAGGTCTATGTCCTCCGGCCGCATGCCGGCGTCATCAAGCGCCGCCCGCGCTGCCGCCGCTCCCATGGAGGAGGTGAGTTCGCCTTTGGCAGCGATCCGCCGCTCCTTAATCCCAGTGCGTGTGGCAATCCAATCGTCGGTAGTATCGACGACCTTGGCGAGGTCCTCATTGGTCAATACCCGTTTGGGCAGGTATCCACCGCACCCCTTGACGACAGTCCTCAACAAGCTCACCGGCAACTACTCCAGAGGTCTCACGCCGCGCCGTCAAGCTCAAGTTCGGCATGGAAGCGGGCAACGTCTGCCGCAAGCCGCTTCACCACCCCGCTCGAAGCCATGTCGTAGGCTGTGTCGACGGCGCTGGCGAAGCCCGTTGCATCGGTCCCGCCGTGGCTCTTGACGACAATACCGTTTAGCCCGAGGAAAATTCCGCCGTTCAACTGGCGCGGGTCCATCTTCTCCTTGAGGGCGCGGAAAGCGCCTTGCGCTAGGACGGCACCAGAGCGAGCGAGAAACGACCGCCCCATGGCAGCTCGCAAATATTCGCCGATCTGCTTAGCGGTTCCTTCAGCGGTCTTCAAGGCGATGTTGCCGGTGAAGCCGTCGGTGACCACTACGTCGGCAGCACCGTGCCCGATTTCATCGCCTTCGACAAAACCGCGGAACTCGATCGGGAGCGGCGCATCCTTGAGGGTGGCCGCGGCGGCCTTGATCTCGTCCAGTCCCTTGACTTCCTCCACCCCGATGTTGAGGAGTCCGACACTTGGCCTCTCGATCCCAAACAGCGCCCGTGCCATGGCCGCGCCCATCAAGGCAAATTCGACGAGTTGCCGGGCGTCGGCACCGACATTTGCACCGACATCGAGCACGATGCATTCACTCTCGACCGTAGGCCACAAGACGGCGATCGCCGGACGATCGACGCCAGTGATAGTCTTTAAACAAAACTTGGCCATGGCCATCAGAGCGCCGGTGTTGCCGGCAGAGACTGCGGCATCTGCCCGTCCGTCCCGCACGGCTTCGAGGCTGAGCCACATACTGGAGTGCCTCCGCCCCTTGCGCAGCGCCTGGCTCGGCTTGGCATCCATGGCGACCGCCACGTCAGTGTGAAGGATCTCGGTTTTGGGCGCCAGGGCCGGATGGTGCTTGAGCTCGGCCTCGATACGGGGAGCGTCGCCCACGAGCAGAAAGCGCGTGTCAGGGTGGCGGATCAACGAGGTCGTCGCCCCCGCGACGATCACGCTTGGTCCATGGTCGCCGCCCATGGCGTCGAGCGCTATGGTCACTGGAGCAGACATGCCAGGTGCCGTGCCGATAGGAAAGACGTTGCTAATCATGGCCTAAACGGCCGCGAGAGCCCCCAGAAGTGGACCCGAACATACCCAAATGGGACTGAGTGACAACCTGAATTTGACGAGCGGGAACTGCCGTCAATTGCCGCTACTTCAGCCGCTTGAGCGCACCGAAGGGCCCCTCGGTCTTCTCGGCCCGCACCGCTTCGACATTCGCGTCCGACCATTCGAAGCTCACGCCTTCGCGCTTCGGGTAGGGATCGAGCGCCGTGGCAAGCGTCTCATAGATGACAGTTCCCAAGTCGATCTTGTGGTCAACGATGGGCTCGGGCCAGTCGAGCGTGCCGTGACTCGTGGCCTCGTCGACAGTCTCGGCGCGGTCCTCGATCAGGTGATACGGCCAAAACTCGATCTCCACCGGCACCTCGATTGTGCTTTCCACCGGCTCGAGCGAGACGACGCAAGTCTGCGTCACGGAGGCGCAGAGGGTGCCGCGCAAGCCGAGACGGCCCTCACCGCGACGATGAGAGCGAAAGGTGAAGCTGAGGCGATCAAGAGCGACGAGATCGAGAAGTGCGGCAATAGCCTCCCGCTCCGCCCGATTGGCCTCAATCAAGCGCCTTTCCCCCTCTTTGAGCTCATCGACCCTGAATGTCCTTAAAAGCGGCGGTGTCACGATCTCCCGCGCCGGCTCGGCGATCTTCGGCATCTTGCTCATCGCTCTTCGCTCATCTCTGGAAAATCGAGCGCGCCTCCTAGCAGAGACACAAGGCTGCTGCTCGAGTTCTCTCACACAGACTGTGAGATAGGAAGCCAAAGCCTTGCTGCTAAGCTCCGCATTTCGGGTGTCGTCCAGCCTGGCAAAGGAGGCTTGGCCCGCGGTAAGGCGGCCTCATAATCCTGCAGCAAGCCTTGGCTTGATGCGGCAACTACCCGCATTGGCTTCGGGATGCGCAGGTCGCCCACCCCAAGCTCTCGTAAGACCGTTTCCACGTCCAGGCTGAACCGATCGATCAGCTCTTGCGCCAATGTCCTCCCGTCAGGGCCCTCTTCCTTGACACGGCGGAGCACAGCGAACAGATGCAGCGAGAGAAGGGCAGAACGGCCCGGAAGGGCGTCGGGAATGCCGAAACTCCCTAGAAAACGGGGAGAGCCGCGCCTGCGCCACAATCGCGCCATAGAGTTTTGTTTGCAGCCGAAGCGCCAGCGCATCAGACGGTCGAGTGGGTTCAAGTCAGGGGGGTTCTGTCAGATTGGGCGGTCATATTTCGCAGCTTGCGTTGGCGGGGTCATTGAGGGTCAGGTCGCAGTGCATCGGAACGAGCCGATCAGCTTGATTGCAAGACAGCTGGGCGTTGTCTGGCTCGCCACGGCACTTCTCGCTGCCACCCTTGCCGGTTGCGGAGCACAGATCGACCGCCATGGCCACATCTTCATGGATGTCGACCTCGCCCAAGTGCAGCCCGGCATGTCGAAGGAGCAGGTCACGAAAACGCTGGGCTCCCCGGACACGACGAGCTCGATCAGCGGCGATGCCTACTACTATATCTCGATTACGCAAAAGTCTTACGCGTTCTACAAGCCGTGGGAGATCGACCGCAAGGTGGTCGCTGTCTATTTCGACGAGCAGTCCACGGTGCGGAATGTCGCCCAATACGGTCTTAAAGACGGCATCGTCGTCAAATACGCAAAGGACGAGACGCCGGCCCGCGGCAAGGATCTGAACATGCTCGAGCAAATCTTCGGCAACATCTCGCAACGCAGCATGTTCAAGAAACCAGGGGGCACCAGTGGTATTCCGGGTGTACCTTAGCCCTGGTTTGTTATCCTCTTGCTCTAATGGGCGAGCACGGCGAGCAGCAGCAACGCCACAATATTGGTGATCTTGATCATAGGGTTCACGGCGGGTCCGGCGGTATCCTTGTAGGGATCGCCGACGGTATCGCCAGTCACTGCGGCCTTGTGCGCATCTGAGCCCTTGCCACCATAATGGCCGTCCTCGATGTATTTCTTAGCGTTGTCCCAGGCGCCTCCGCCAGCGGTCATGGAGATGGCGACGAAAAGACCGGTGACGATGACGCCGAGCAGCATCGCGCCGAGCGCGGAGAAAGCGGCGCTCTTGCCAGCAATGGCGTTGACGACGAAGTAAAACACGATCGGGGTGAGCACCGGCAGGAGCGAGGGCACGATCATCTCCTTGATGGCGGCGCGGGTCAAAAGGTCGACGGCGCGCTTATAATCCGGGTGCTCGGTGCCCTTCATGATGCCGGGCTTCTCCTTGAACTGGCGGCGTACCTCCTCGACGATTGAACTCGCAGCGCGCCCGACCGCCGTCATGGTAATGCCGCCGAATAGGTAGGGCAGCAAGCCGCCGAGGAAGAGTCCCACCACAACGTAGGGATTTGACAGGGTAAAGATGGGATCGACGCCCTGGAAATATGGGAATTTGTCAGGATTTGCGGCGAAGAACTTGAGATCCTCGGTATAGGCCGCGAACAGCACGAGCGCGCCCAATCCAGCCGAGCCGATGGCGTAGCCCTTCGTCACCGCCTTGGTGGTATTGCCGACCGCGTCGAGCGCGTCGGTGGTCTTGCGGATTTCTTTCGGCATGCCCGACATCTCGGCGATGCCGCCAGCGTTATCGGTCACCGGACCAAAGGCGTCGAGTGCCACGACCATGCCGGCGAGCGCGAGCATTGTCGTGACAGCGATGGCGATGCCGAACAGACCGGCAAGACCGTAGGTAATGAGGATGCCGGCCATGATCACGAGCGCCGGCAGCGCGGTCGCCTCCATCGATACCGCAAGACCTTGGATGACATTGGTGCCGTGACCGGTGACGGAGGCCTTCGCGATCGAGTGCACCGGACGGAAGCCGGTGCCGGTGTAGTACTCCGTGATCACCACAATCAGCGCGGTGACGCCGAGCCCTACCAGCCCGCAGAGATAGAGCGACTTTCCAGTGAAGGTGAGATTGCCAACGGTCATCACCGTATCCATGCCGACAAGCAAATAGGTGAGCGGCCAAAGCAGTATAAGCGACAGGACGCCGGTCGCGAGCACGCCCTTATAAAGGGCGCCCATGATCGACTGACTCTTGCCCAGCTTCACGAAGAAGGTGCCGATGATCGAGGTGATCACGCAGAGCGCACCGATGGCGAGCGGATAGAGCATCATCGGCATGATGCGGTCACCCCCGGTGAAATAGATCGAGGCAAGTACCATAGTGGCGACCACGGTCACCACATAGGTCTCGAACAAATCGGCGGCCATGCCGGCGCAGTCGCCGACATTGTCGCCAACGTTATCCGCGATGGTCGCTGGGTTGCGCGGATCGTCCTCCGGGATGCCTGCTTCCACCTTGCCGACCAGGTCACCGCCGACGTCAGCGCCTTTGGTGAAAATGCCGCCGCCGAGACGGGCGAAGATGGAGATCAGCGAGGCGCCGAAGCCGAGCGATACCAGCGCATCGACCACCACGCGCGAGGCGGGGTCGTAGCCCATGAACGAGGTGAGGATGAGGAAATAAACCGAGACGCCGAGAAGAGCGAGACCGGCCACGAGCAGGCCGGTGATGGCGCCAGCTCGGAGGGCGAGGCTCAAGCCGTCGCCGAGGCTCTTGGTCGCGGCTCGCGCCGTGCGCACATTGGCGCGCACCGACACGTTCATGCCGATATAGCCCGCGGAGCCGGACAGTAGCGCACCGATGGCAAAGCCGATGGCCTGCGGCAGGCCGAGCAGGAAGGCGAGCAGCAGAAAAATCGCAACGCCGACAATCGAGATCGTCGTGTATTGGCGGGCAAGATAAGCGGCCGCACCTTCTTGAATCGCCGCCGCAATCTCCTGCATGCGTGCCGAGCCCGGATCGGAGGCGAGTACGGCGCGCGTGGTGAGGACGCCGTAAACGATGGAGAGCGCTCCACAAGCGATGATGAGATAAAGCGTTGTGGTCATAACGGAACTGTCCCCGTTCTTTTGGTTGAAATGGCTGGAAAAATGGGGGAAAGGCACGCGGCACCAGTGAGATATGCTGCCGATTTTGCCCCCGAGCGTGAACTCGGGGCGGAAAATGCCAAAGTTGGAGCGGCGACGCAACAGGCAGCTAAGTCATTGGCAGGGCTGGGGTTGCCTAGGGTCTAGCTAGAAATGGCTAAAGCCCGTGTGGTCGAGCGCAAGCATGCGACCCTCCGCATCCACGACGTTCACCTGGCCATCGCCAGGCTCGACCTCACCGATCACAGTGACCATGACGTTGTGCTCTCGCGCTTCCTTTGCGAAGGCCGGGGCATGCGATGCTTCCATGGCGGCTACGATCTCATAATCGTCGCCGGCGGTGAGTAGCTCTGCGAGCAGGTCCGGCGCCTTAGCAACCGCTTTGGCTGTCGCGACGGAGAACGGCACGCGTGCCCCCTCGATGGTGGCGCCGACGCCCGAGGCTACGCAGAGTTTTCCGGTATCGCCCACGAGCCCGTCGGACACGTCGATGGCCGCCCGCGCACACTGGCGTAGCGGCAACATCAGCGCATTCCGCGCCGATGGGCGCCGATAGCGCTCGATCAGGAAAGCGCGGTCCTCATCGGAGAGACCCCATTCCGCCGCAAGCTGTGGCGCTCGCAAGAGCTTCAATCCAAGAGCGGCATCGCCGATGGTGCCGCTAACGCAGAGGCAATCGCCGACCATGGCGCCCCTGCGCAATACCGCTTCCCCTTGCGGCAACATCCCCACGGCGGTGACGGTGATGGTCAGAGGCCCTGGCGTGACAGAGGTATCGCCACCCACGAGGTTGATGCCGGATTCGACCTGTGCCGCGCCGATCCCTGAGGCGAAAGCTTCAAGCCACACAGATGCTGGCGGCTTCGGTAAGGCCACGCTCAACAGGTAGACGTGAGGTCTTGCGCCCTTGGCGGCGAGATCGGAAAGGCTGGCCGCGAGCGCCTTGTAGCCGATGGTGTCTGGTGGATCGCCAGCGAGAAAATGCACCCCAGCAATGACGGTGTCGCAAGTGGCGACGAGCTCCTGTCCCTCGGGGAGTGACAGTACCGCCGCGTCGTCGAGCAGCCCAAGGGCAGCGGGGTTGGTAGCGAGCGGCGCGAAATAGCGGGCGATGATGTCGAACTCGCCGGCGTTATTGCTATTGCGCTTGCCGCGCTCGACCCGTTTACTACCGCCCGCCTGGTGCGAGAATTCTTGCGGCCGCACCTCGTGGCCGAGCTTGTCGAGGATGCCATTGACGACCTTCGGCTCCTCGCCTTCGAAGAAGGCATGGGCGAGATCGACATATTCGGTAATCACCACGCGGGATGGTATGTCCTTGCGTATGAGCATCTCGAAGGTGCCGGCGCGCAGGATGGCGCGCAGGATCGAATCGACGCGGTTCAGTCGCCAGCTCTCGGCGAGATGTCGATCGATGAGAGGATCAATGCGGAGCTGCTCCCGCACCACGCCTTCGACGATGTCGCGAAAAAATGGCGCCTCGGCGTCACAATATTGACAGCCTTCGACCTCTTGTCCGAGGCGATGGGCCTCGAACTCGGCGATCACCCGGTTTAGGTCGATCGCGGTCATGTCCATCTGGTACAGGGCCTGAACCGCAGCAAGCCGCGCCGCAGTCCGTGCTGTAGCACTTCGTACAGCGTGTTTCCGTGCGGGCGAAGCAGACCCTTTGTGGCCGGCCCCTCTCATCAGCGTCGGCTCGCCGACGAGAAATGCTGCTCGAGCTGCATCAACGCGAGACAAGCTCGGGCCGCATCGCCGCCCTTGTTGCGCCCGGCAACGCTCGCCCTGGCCAAGGCCTGCTCGCGGCTGTCGCAGGTGAGGATGCCATTGCCGAGCGGCACGGCGTGCTCGACAGCAAGCGCTTGCAAGCCCGCGGTGGATTCACGCGCCACGATATCGTAATGAGTGGTCTCGCCGCGGATGACGCAGCCGAGTGCGATGCAGCCGCGATGCCGGCCGGCGCGGCCCACAAATCCATTGGCAAGTGCAAGACTGAGCGTGAGCGGGATCTCGAGAGAGCCAGGCACGCCAATCCGCTCATATTCGGTGCGGCGCTCCTCGAGCTCCTCGATGGCGCCCCGCGCAAGCTCATCGGCGATGTCCTCGTAGAAGCGCGACTCGATAATGAGCACCGAACGTGGGGTCTTGCGGCTCATTTAGCGCCCTCTCCGGCGTCCTTCGGCTCCAGACTGCGGTGGGCCGCGACTTTGAGCCCATAGCCTTCGAGGCCGACGATCTTGCGGGCCGGAGAATTGCTCAACAGCACCATTTCGCGCACGCCGAGATCGAGCAAGATCTGCGCGCCGATACCATATTCAATCAGGCGCTGCTGGCCTGTCTTTTCCGGACCGTCCTCGCGCTTGAGCCGGGAGGAGACGGCGTCCGGCTTGCTCTCGCGGATGAGCACGATCACGCCGCGGCCCTCGCGGCCAATGATGTCCATGGCCTTGTGCACCAGCGTGTCGCTGTGGCGGCCCGCGCCCAAGATGTCGTCGAGGGTATTGGAGGCATGCACACGCGCGAGCACCGGTCCGCCGCCTCGCACATTGCCCTTAATTAGTGCCACATGCTCGGCCGGGTCGACCGTCGTCGCGTAGACCTTGAGAGCAAAAGTGCCGCCATGGGCGCTCTCGATTGTCGCGTCGGCAACGACCCTGACGAGGTGATCGTAGCGGAGCCGGTACGCGATCAGATCAGCGATGGTGGCGATCTTGAGCCCATGACGTTGGGCAAAGGCGATAAGGTCCGGCAGCCGCGCCATGGTGCCGTCGTCATTCATGATCTCGCAGATCACGCCAGCGGGATAAAGCCCCGCGAGTCGCGCGATATCCACGGCAGCCTCGGTGTGGCCAGCACGCACGAGCACGCCGCCGTCCTTGGCCACAAGCGGAAAGACGTGACCGGGAGTCATGATGTCCCGGAAGTCTCTGGTCGGATTGATTGCTACAGAAATCGTATGGGCGCGATCATGAGCCGAAATGCCTGTGCTCACGCCCTCGCGCGCCTCGATGGAGACCGTGAAGGCCGTGGAATGGCGCGCGCGGTTTGAGCACGACATCAGCTCAAGATGAAGCTGCTTGGCGCGATCGGCATTGAGCGAGAGGCAGACAAGGCCGCGGCCATACTTGGTCATGAAGTTGATGGCGTCTGGCGTCGCCATCTGCGCCGGAATGACGAGATCGCCTTCGTTCTCCCGCTCCTCGGCGTCCACCAGGATGAACATGCGTCCATTGCGGGCGTCTTCGATGACCTCCTCGATAGGAGACAGCGCCGGGTGATAGCTGGTGTGGCTCATGATATTCACAGGTTAGCGATCCGGTTCTGACGCCGCGCGGCTGGCAGCGAGGCGCCCCGCCGCGATGCGCTCGACGTAGCGCGCAAGCAAATCCACCTCAAGGTTTATCAGATCGCCGGGCTTACGGTCTCCCCATGTGGTGTGCGTCAAGGTGTAAGGGATGATGTTCACGCCAAAGCGGGTGGCGTCCACCACGTTTACCGTGAGCGACACGCCGTTGAGCGCAACGGAGCCTTTGGCCGCGATGAATTGGGCAAATTCTGCCGGAGCGTCGAGCACGAATCTGACGCTGTCGCCCTCCGGAGCACGGTCCTTCACCTGCGCGAGCCCATCGATATGGCCTGTCACCAAATGGCCGCCGAGCTCGGAACCAAAGGACAGCGACCGCTCCAGATTGACACGCGTGCCGGTTCTCCAGCTTCCGAGCGTGGTGCGCGCCGAGGTCTCGTTGGAGACATCAACCTCGAACACGACGCCACCGCCTGGGCCTTCATTGACACGGGTGACCGTGAGGCAGCAGCCGTCGCAAGCGATGGATGCACCGAGAGGGACGCTCGCCGGATCGTAGTGGCTGGCGATCCTGAGCTTCGTGCTGTCGTGGGCGGCAAGAGTGCCTATGTCGGTGATAATGCCGGTGAACATTTGCGCTGTCTTTGCCACCAGGTCATTCGGTCTGGCCCGAAGATCCGTTCCTGGGTTTGGGTGAAATGGCCGCAATCGGTGAACCGATCAAGTCCTTCACTCACGAAGGGAAGCAGGCCGTCGCTACCCGCGGCCGTGGAGCCCCGATAGATCACCGCCTCGTCCACGAGGTCCGCGTCGAGGAACACGCGCGAGACCGAGGGGCCGCCTTCCACGAGGAGGCGTGTGATGCCGCGTCTGGCGAGCTGCTCAAGTGCCTCCTTAATCGCCGGAAGCCCGTGTGTGTCGATGGCGACGGGAATGATCTCGGCACCACGCTCTTGCAGGATGGCTGCGTTGGGTTCGAGCTCATCATTGGCACAGATGAACCAAACCGGTACCATCTCATCCTCAAAAAGACGCGCATCGGTCGGCGTGCGCAGACGCCGATCGAGGATCACCCGCACCGGCGAGCGGCACTCCATGCCTGGGAGCCGGCAGGTTAGACTTGGATTATCAGCCATGATGGTGCCGCGGCCGACGAGAATCGCGTCGGAACGGGCGCGCAGGAGATGGGCGTGGGCCCGCGCCAGATCGCCGGTGATCCAGGTCGGCGCGCCGCCCTCGCCTCGTGGCACGAGGCCGTCGGTGCCGATGGCGAGCTTCAAGGTCACTGCGGGCCGGCCTTGCGTGACCTTGAGCACGTGGCCAAGCGTCACCTCATAGGCCTCATCCTGGAGCACGCCTTCCGTCACTTCGATTCCTGCGGCGCGCAAGCGCGCAAGCCCGTGGCCCGCGGTGCGGGGGTCAGGATCGCCCATAGCGACCACGACTCGTGCCGGGCAGGCCGCGGCGATGGCATTGGCGCAAGCCGCTCCCCTGCCCTCATGGGCGCAAGGCTCGAGCGTGACATAAAACGTTGCGTCGGCGGTGGCGCGTCCGGCCCTTTGCAAGGCAACCGCCTCGGCGTGGGGGCGTCCGCCGGGAGCCGTGAGCCCGCGCCCGACGATCTCGCCGGAGGCACTGACCACGACACAGCCAACGGAAGGATTGGGCCAGGTGGTCCCAAGGCCTCGCCGGGCAAGCGCCAGGGCTTGCGCCATATGGGACTCGTCGCTTGCGCTCATGTGCCGGTTTTTGGGGTACGACGTCAATCGTCGGCGGAAGCGGTCTCGTTGGCCGTCTCGCCGCTGGCCAACTCGCCGAGCAGGGCCTCGAAGTCCTTGGCCTCGCGGAAGTTCTTGTAGACCGATGCAAACCGCACATAGGCCACATCGTCGAGCGCCTTCAGCGCTTCCATGACCAGCCTGCCGATCATCTCTGACCGGATATCGTTCTCACCCATGTTCTCCAGCCGGCGCACGATACCGCTCACCATGCGCTCGACACGCTCCGGATCTACGGGGCGCTTGCGCAGTGCGACCTGCACCGAGCGCATGAGCTTATCGCGGTCGAACGGCATCCGACGGCCGCTCCGCTTGACCACGGTAAGCTCGCGGAGCTGCACGCGCTCGAAGGTGGTGAAGCGTCCGCCGCAATCGGCGCAGACGCGGCGGCGCCTGATGGTGGTGTGATCCTCGCTAGGCCGCGAGTCCTTCACCTGCGTGTTGGTGCTGCCGCAATAGGGGCACCGCATGGGCAACCGCCCTTCTCTGTTCCACCCCCACGCTTACTCTTACCGATAGATGGGGAAGCGCCCGCAAAGTGCGGTGGCGCGCTTCTTCACACTAGCCTCGACGGCCCCGTTGCCGTCGTCGCCATTGGCGGCAAGACCGTTGAGGACCTCGATGATCATATTGCCGATCGATTGGAATTCGGTGATGCCGAAGCCGCGTGTGGTGCCTGCTGGTGAGCCGAGACGGATGCCCGAGGTGACCATGGGCTTCTCGGGATCAAACGGCACGCCATTCTTGTTGCAGGTAATGTTGGCGCGGCCGAGCGCCACTTCGGCGGCCTTGCCGGTGAGCTTCTTTGGCCTCAAGTCGACGAGCATCAGATGGGTGTCGGTACCGCCTGAGACGAGCGACACGCCGCCCTGCACGAGCGTTTCGCCAAGGGCCTTGGCGTTGTCGATCACCGATTGGGCGTAGAGCTTGAAGGCGGGCGACAGCGCCTCTTTGAAGGCAACCGCCTTGGCGGCGACGATGTGCATCAATGGGCCGCCCTGGAGACCAGGGAAGACGGCCGAGTTAATCTTCTTGCCGATCTCCTCATCATTCGACAGCACCATGCCGGCGCGAGGACCGCGCAAGGTCTTATGGGTCGTGGTGGTGACGACATGGGCGTACGGCAGCGGGCTCGGGTGCAGCCCCGCAGCGACGAGACCCGCGAAATGCGCCATGTCAACCATAAGATAAGCGCCGACGGAGTCGGCGATGGAGCGAAAGCGTGGAAAGTCGATGATGCGCGGATAGGCGGAGCCGCCTGCGATGATCAGCGCGGGCTCGTGCTCGTGCGCGAGCCGCTCGACGTCGTCATAGTCTATGCGGTGATTGTCTTTGCGCACGCCATATTGCACGGCGTTGAACCACTTGCCGGAAAGGTTCGGCGGCGCGCCATGGGTAAGATGACCGCCAGAAGCAAGCGACATGCCGATGACCGTATCGCCTGGCTTGATCAGCGCGAGCATCACGGACTGGTTGGCTTGCGAGCCGGAATGGGGCTGCACATTGGCGAAGGCACAATTGAACAGGCGCTTGGCACGATCGATGGCGAGTTGCTCGACCACGTCGACGTTCTGGCAGCCGCCGTAATAGCGTTTGCCCGGATAGCCTTCGGCATATTTGTTGGTGAGCAGCGTGCCCGCGGCATCGAGCACGGCCTGCGAAACGATGTTCTCCGAGGCAATCAGCTCGATCTCGTCCTGCTGGCGATGCAACTCGCCTTGGATCGCTCCCCACACCTCGGGGTCGGCATCCTGCAAATGCCTAGTGAAGAAATCCCGCTCGCGCGCCTCGGCACGCCTTGCGTCACTTGCCGACATCGCAATCACTCCCTTGCAAACTTTCTGCAGGCCCCGCTTTGCCGATAGACGTTGGTCAGGCGAGTTTCTCCGCCGCCCTTGGCTTCGGGGCAATTCGTTGCCCTTACCACATGTCGCGCAGACACGCCAGCAACCCCGCTGGGAAGGGTTCGAGGCGGACGCCGGTCCCTACTAAAGTCACGAGATGCAGGCCGAACGCAAGCCGCTAATAGGCCGATGCGGTCTCGGCCGCGCCGTCATGGTTGTAGATGTCCGGCCGGAAGTTCACCACGCCGTCGGGCGTAGCCCAGGCGCTCACATAAACGATGTAGACTGGGATCGGCTTCGTTAGCTTGACGTCAAGCTGCTCGCTGGTCTGCTGCATGGCAAGCACCCGTTCCATGGGCCAACCCGGCGTATCGCGCAGGATCCAACCCACCAGCGTCTCGATTTTATTTACTCGCACGCAACCAGAGCTTTCGAACCGGACATTTCGGCCGAACAAGCTTTTGAGCGGCGTGTCATGCATGTACACAGAGTCTTTGTTCGGAAAGTTGATCTTCACGAAGCCGAGGGAATTCTCTTCCCAGGGCAGCTGCCGGTAGTTGTAGCCGTAGACTGCATCGCCGAACCAATTGATTGAGCGCGAGTCGAGCGGTGCGCCTGAGGCGTCGAACGCCTCCATGTGGTAGGCGGCGAGCATGTCCTGGTTGCGCTGCGCGAATTCGCGGGCCTTGGGTACGAGGTCCTTGTAGACGATGCTGCGCGGCACGTACCAATAGGGATTGAAGTTGATTTCCTGAATCTTGCTAGAGAGCTCGGGCGTCTGCCGCTCGATCTTGCCCACGACGGCAGCATGGCGTTGGGCCACCTGTCCGTTCTCGACCGCTTCCACCTGCGCAGCAGGAATGTTGACGGTAACGTAGCGGTTCGCAGCCGCGGGCGCCAAGGTCTGTAGCCTCTTCAAATTGGCCTGTAGCTGAAGCAGGCGCACGCTCGCGGGTACGTTCAAGACGTCGATGGTGGCGCGGTCGATGGCACCGGTGGGCGGAAGCGCATGACGCGACTGGAATCTGCGCACGGCTTGCGTCAACGCCTCGTCGTATTCGTCAGGAATGCTGCGGCCGACGAGGTCGCCGCTGATCTCAAGTCGGCGGTGCAGAATCTCGACAGGCTCGCCATGCGAGCCTGGCCGCATGGCGTAGGCGGGGACCGTTGGCCAGCCGCCTTGCGCCATGATGGTCTGGTAGCGTTGAATCGCGACCTTTGTCGCTTCGATGTTACGCGTTGAAAGGGTTGGCGTGCCGAGGGCCGGATTCGTGATCCATTGCCGCGTCGCTTCGGTTCCCTCTTCGGGAGGGAGCTCGTCGCCATGGAAAGCGCCGGACTGTGGCACCTGGGGTGCAGGCTGAACCGCCCCACTGCCGTGACCGCCGAAGAATCCGCGAGCGATGGGACCCTGTTGGGATCCATCGTTTTGGTTGTTGCCGCCTAACCAGGAAAAGAGACCGGCGTGGGCAGGGTGGCTGCTCCAAAGGAGGATGGCGGGCCCCAGGGCGAGGGCCGCGCCGATCGCGCCTGTCTTAGCGAAACCTCTCCAAGTCCCCATCTGCCGCTCCCGTTACCTGCGGCCTCGCGCCTCTACCTGGGTATCGGCGCTTTGCCCTTGCCACTCTATCCCGTCTCAGAGCAAGCAAAACCGCACCCCCTCACCCCGATGGGCGAGTCGCTCGGAAGTTCCAGCGATCCACCAAGCGAATGGCCTCAAGGACAAATGGGTAAGGACGATGCCCTCAACTGTACGATAAACATGCGGCGCGGGGGGCCGAGGTTCAAGGGATAAACGCAGAATCGGGCGTTTTTGAGCTTCCGAGGGCAAGAAAACCGGCCCCAGCGACGGTTCGCCGGGGCTTCTGACAACCCTAAAGTCGGGGACCTTGCTAAAGCTGGTAGCGAATCTGATCCGTCCAGAACCGCTCCAGGCGGATCAGGGATTTGTTGAGCGTCTCCAGATCGTTCGCATCGATGCCGCCAACCTGCTTCAGGGATTTGAGCTGACGCTGGTAAAGCGCGCTTACTACCTCGCAGATCTCATGCCCCTTGTCGGTAAGACGCACCCGCACGGAGCGGCGATCGGTGCTCGAGCGCTGTTGGTTGATGTAGCCGGACTCGACCAGCTTCTTCAGATTGTAGGAGACGTTAGAGCCAAGGTAGTAGCCGCGGCTCGTAAGTTCTCCCGCCGTCAGCTCTGCGTCGCCGATATTGTAAAGGAGCAGCGCCTGCACACTGTTCACATCGGAACGCCCCAAGCGTTCGAACTCATCCTTGATTACGTCCAGAAGCAATCGATGCAGCCCCTCGATGAGCTTCAAGGATACCAAATAGCGGCCTGTGAGATCTTCTGGTTGCTCCGCACTTGCGCGAGTCCCTATATTCAGTGCCACAATCATCGCCTACCCTCGTTAGTTCTCGTTATTCCGCAATTTGACGAGAACTATAGGCACGTCCACCTAAAATCGGCTTAATAAGAACGCTTAAGATTGCATGAAATACCATCATTAAGTTTAGATTACTTGTCCGGATATTCGGCACAGCTAATGACGCTCTTCCAATAGAAGCTCAACATCAGCCTTCGCTGTAAAGAACCTCTCGATTTCCGCGTCATCGACCTCAGCGAGTCTTGCCGGCTGCCAGCGTGGCTCGCTGCCTTTGCCCACGATTCTGGACTTGATACCCTCACAATAATCTCGGCGCGCGATTAACAGCGACGCGAGGCGAAATTCCAGCCGCAAGGCATCGGCGAGACTGAGCGACTTGCCGCGCCGCATCTGCGCGAAGGCGACCTTGAGCGAGGTGGGCGACTTCTTGCGGATTTCCGCGGCTGTCGCTCTCGCCCAGGCGTCATGCTGCCCCTGCTCCTTATCGAGGCGGTCCAGAATCTCTTCGACCGACGGTGCACCGAAGATGCGGTGGATCGCAGGGGTCAGTCTTGCCAGTTCGCCTTCGCCAGGATCGCGGTGCAGCCCATCGAGCAGGCGATCAATCGGATGGTTGTCGCTCACAGCATCCTTGATGACGTGAAAATGCGCGGCTGGTATGTAATGGCTGATCAGGCGAAGCCGGTAGGCATCGGCAGGCCCGATCGCTCGACCCGTCAAAGCGAGGTACAGCCCGGTATAGTTGTCCAGCCGGGAGAGAAAGTAAGTGCCGCCGATATCTGGCAAGAACCCGATACCCACCTGCGGCATGGCCATGCGGTAGCCCTCGCCCGCCACGCAATGCGTCCCGTAGAGCGTGATACCAACTCCCCCGCCAAGCAGAAGGCCGTTGACAAGCGGAACGTTCGGCCTGATGAACTTCTCCAGCCGCCATACATGAGTGTAGGCTGCCCGGTAGAATTCGCGGATGGTTTCGAGCGCACCTCGCCCGATCCATTCGTGCAGAGTTTTGAGATCGCCGCCACTCGAGAATACGGTGGGGTGGGTCGACTCCATCACCACGCCATATATGTGCGGATTGGACGCCCAGAGCTTATATTGCATGCTCAGAGCGTCGAACGTTTCCCGACTGAGCGCGTTCAAGCGTGAGGGCCGGTTCAGCCTAACGATGCCCGCGCGATCTTGCTCACTAAACTCAATGCCGAGCGGCTCGCACACAGTGAGATGTTCCCTTTGATGTAATTCGGGTATGCCCCCTTCAGGGGGCGCCCGCAGGCAGCTAGATTCAATCTTGGAAACCACAAGCCATTGAGAGCCGCGTCCTGGAACGTACCGGAATAAGCCTTCGCATCCCCGCTTCTTTGCTGTTTTGCGCAAGCTTGGCGCTAATGGCTGCTCAATCGTAGTCCGATGCGGTCCTACCGCTGCCGGATCGAAATCCTCTGCGGCCCGAAGAGGCCAATGCCGCCCACAAGAACCATTTCCACCTGGACATGAAGGCGCGGCGGAAGAGCTTCTGCAATAGCAAAGCGGCAAACCATGAAGTCGAGAGTTGGTAGCACGCGAAGACGCCAGGTGCTAGCTTCCGGCACCTTAAAGGCGTGTGAGATCAAGCGGCATGTCTTCCCCCAGTGACGAGACGGTGGCCTTGGGCGCGGAGCGCATCAAACGCGCGCGCGCCAAAGCGCCGTCGGTACCTGAGCCGGGCTTCCCCACCATGCGTCTGCGGCGTACCCGCCGGTCCGATTGGTCGCGCCGCCTCGTCCGCGAGACGACACTGTCGGCCGACGACCTCATCTGGCCGATCTTCGTACTCGAGGGGAAGAACGAACGCTCGCAGGTTGCGAGCATGCCGGGCGTCGAGCGGCTGTCCATCGACCTTGCGGTCAAGGCTGCCGAGACCGCGGCGGACCTGAAGCTGCCGGCTGTCGCCCTCTTTCCCTGCACGGAAATCTCCCTTCGCGACGAGCAGGCGAGCCAAGCTTTCAATCCGAACAACCTGGTCTGCCGCGCGGTGCGTGCCATCAAGGCAAGCGTGGGCGATATCGGAGTGATCTGCGATGTCGCCCTCGACCCCTATACGAGCCACGGCCATGATGGGCTCCTTATCGACGGTGAGATCGACAACGACCGCACGGTGGAAGTTCTGGTGCGCCAGGCGCTGAACCAGGCCGAAGCCGGCTGTGACATCCTCGCGCCGTCCGATATGATGGACGGCCGCATCGGTGCGATCAGGGAGGCGCTTGAGGAAAATGGCTTCACTCACACCCAACTCCTCGCCTACGCGGCGAAATACGCCTCGGCGTTTTACGGGCCGTTCCGCGAGGCGGTGGGGTCGGGAGCGATGCTCCGCGGCGACAAGCGCAGCTACCAAATGGATCCGGCCAATGCGGAGGAGGCGCTGCGCGAAGTCGGCCAGGACATTGCCGAAGGCGCGGACATGGTAATGGTAAAGCCCGGATTGCCCTATCTCGACATCGTGCGCCGGGTGAAGGAGGCGTTTCATGTGCCGATCTTCGTCTATCAGACCTCCGGCGAATATTCCATGATCGTGGCCGCGGCTGAGCGCGGCTGGATCGATCGGGAGCGAGTCATCGTGGAGAGCCTGATGGCCTTTAGGCGCGCAGGCGCCGATGCAATCCTCAGTTATTTTTCGATCGAGGCCGCGCGATTGCTGAGCGACAGCTTCTGAAAACTAGTCGGCGACTCCGGGATTTCAAAGCCTAACAATTCAGTGGACAACTCCCCGGCGTAGTCCTTGCTTCGCTT
>DASPOV010000221.1:0-2390 GCA_035625815.1 Methyloceanibacter sp. | reverse complement strand
CAATCTCGTTGCAGCCGGGCGCGAGGTCGTTCCGATCAAACTCGCTCGGCCCCGCACCATTCTGTACGCCGCTGCCATCGCGGTCGTCGGAGCGATCATGCTGACGGCCTTGGTTATGCGGAGCGATCTCGACGTCAGCGTCTTGCGTGACCGGAATCCGCTCTATGTCAAGCTTTCCGATGGCGGAGTGCGCAATGGCTACACTGTCAAGCTCTTGAACAAGCTGTACGGACCGAGAGCCCTCAGCCTCGGACTTGGTGGCTTGCCAGGGGCGAAGCTCAGCGTGGTCGGCCTGGAGCACGAGGCCAATCCAGTAGTGACGGTTCCCCCGGACGAGCTCAAATCGGTGCGCCTCTACGTCACCCTCGACAAGCAAGCGGTAGCGAGCCTTGGTGGCTTGGCAACCAACTTCGCCATCGTGGTCAATGATGCCGCCAGCGGCGAGCACATGAAGCACAGCGCAATTTTCCAGGGCCCATAAAGATGAGCGAAACGGCGTGGTTCGCTGACGGACTCCGGGGCCGGCATGTGCTGCTTGGCCTTGTCGCTTTTTTTGGCCTGATCTTCCTGGTGAACGGCATCTTTGTTTATTACGCCCTTACCACCTTCGGCGGCGGCGACCCGAGCGATCCCTACCGCAAGGGGCTGCATTACAACGACACGCTCGCCGAGGCCGCACGCGAGGCCGAGCAAGGATGGAGTGCAAGCTTGACCTATGGAGCGACGCCTGGACGCCTCGCGCTGATCCTCACGGACAAGGATGGACACCCCGTACCAGGTTTGCATTTCAGCGGCACGGTCAGCAGGCCCGCCACCGACCGCGAAGATAGGTGGGCCAATTTCCATGAGGTCGAAGGGGGAAGATATGCTGCAGAAATGCGACTCGCTCCGGGGCAATGGGTGGTTCAGCTTCAGTCAAATGAGTTGTCCCGCGCCGGAGACCGGACCTATCGGCTGAAACAGCGGGTCTTCGTGCCCGAAACGCCATGACGGTCCACACGCTTCCGTCGAGTGCCGATACCAAGGCGGTGGGGGGCCGCGAAGCGGCTGGGCAAACGCTTACGCTTGCCGTCGAGAACATGCGCTGCGGCGGCTGCATCCGCTCCGTGGAGCGCGCCGCACTAAGCGTGCCTGGCGTGGTGAGCGCGCGGGCGAACCTTGCGGCGAAACGGGTCTGCGTCGCCTTAGAGGGTGGCCGCGCCAGCGAAGTCGATGTGATTGCTGCGTTGGGGCACGCGGGGTTTGCCGCTGCTCCAATGCAGGCTGTGAAACAAGGTGTCGAAACTGCGCGCGAAAGCGCGCTCCTTCGCCGCGTCGCGGTCTCTGGCTTCGCCGCAATGAACATCATGCTCTTGTCGGTCTCGGTATGGTCAGGGCGCTCCGGAGATATGGACCCGAGCCTTGTGGCGTTGTTCTGCTGGCTGTCGGCGCTGATCGCGTTGCCCACCGTCGTCTTTGCGGGGCAGCCCTTCTATGCCTCCGCATTCTCCGCCTTGAAGGCACGCCGACTCAACATGGACGTGCCTATTTCGCTCGCCATCATTCTCGCCACCGCAATGAGCATCTACCAGACCGTCCGGGGCAACGACCAGGTCTATTTCGATGCCGCGGTCACGCTCCTCTTTTTTCTGCTGATCGGCCGCTATCTCGATGAAAGCCTTCGCGTCCGCGCACGCGGCGAGGCGCAGAACCTACTTAGCTTGCAAAGCGGAATTGCGACTCTCATCGAAGATGGCGGCGCGTTGCGACCAGTGCCGGCCCATGCGCTTGCCCCTGGTGACAGGATGCTAATCGGGGCAGGTGAGCGGGTCCCAGCCGACGGATTGGTCCTGAATGGGGCCGGCGAGTTGGATCAGAGCCTGATCACCGGCGAGACGACGCCATCGACAGTGACCCCTGGCGCGCAAGTCTATGCCGGCACGCTCAATTTAGGCAGCGCGCTCACGGTCGAGGTCACCGCCGCCGACAGCGCGACACTGCTCGCCGAGATTGGGAGGCTGATGGCGGCTGCCGAGCAGGGCAAGGCGCGTTACCGCCGCCTCGCCGATCGCGCCGCGCAAATCTATGCGCCGGCAGTACACGGCTTAGGTGCAGCGACATTCTTAGGCTGGCTGATCCTGGGAGCATCGTGGCAGACGGCGCTTACCTACGCCATTGCCGTGCTCATCATCACCTGTCCTTGCGCGCTCGCGCTCGCGGTGCCTGCGGTGCAGATCGCGGCGGCGAGCCGCTTGTTCCGGCAGGGTATCGTGATCAAGGCCGGGGATGGGCTCGAGCGTGTCGCGGAGGCCGACGTGGTCGTGTTCGATAAGACGGGCACGCTCACACTTGGGCGCCCGCAGCTTCTCAATAATGCCGAGATCACGGACGACGTGCTCAAGGCTGCGGCC
>DASPOV010000220.1:0-5153 GCA_035625815.1 Methyloceanibacter sp. | reverse complement strand
CGATCCATTGCGAATAGCGCTTCGTCTTTTCGAGCCACGAGCGGCGGATCAGAAGCAAGTTCGGGTGACCAAGTCCCGCAACCCTGCGGAACACGGGATGATCGGCGGTGATGGGAACCTGCGCCCCACCCTCTTCGCCATGCACCAGAACCTCGCGGGCGAGACGATAGGCGAGCGTCGCCTTACCGACACCTTCAGGTCCGACCAGCAGCCAGGCGTGGTGCAACCTGCCGCTCAGCAATGCATCGCCGAATTCAGCAACCGCCGCTTCATGGCCAAACAGGCGGTCGACCTCGCGGGGAGTGGAAAATCCTTCGAGACGATCTGGCTCTTCCGCCTGAACTGCACGCTTCTCCCGGCTCATGGGCGCAAGCGCTCAGTCACCGCTTCCCAGACATCCTCGGCGACGAGCGCCTCAGGCTTGCGCGCGTCGATCACCACGCAGCGGCTGGGCTCTTCCTCGGCGATATCGAGAAAGGCCTTGCGGATGCGCTCGTGCTGAGCCAGCTCTTGGCTCTCGAAGCGGTCAGGGTCCCTGACACCAGGCCGCTGCGCCGCACGCGCGAGCCCCTCCTCGACCGGGATGTCGAGCACAATGGTGAGATCGGGAAGAAGCCCGCGCAGCGTCAGCCGCTCGAGCGCGCTGATCACCGACGCCGGGACGTCGCCGGTGACGCCCTGATAGGCACGGGTGGAGTCTAGAAAGCGATCGCAGACCACCCATTGGCCCCGCGCCACCGCATCGCCGATCACACTCTCCACGTGATCTTGGCGAGCGATGGAGAAGAGGAGCGCCTCGGCGAACGGGCCGAATTGCTTGACCCTGCCGGAGAGCAGGACCTTGCGGATGTCCTCGGCAGCAGGTGAGCCGCCAGGTTCGCGCGTGGCGATGGCATGGCGGCCGGCACGCGAGAGCCGGTCGACGAGGATCAACACCTGGGTGGATTTGCCGGCCCCTTCGCCGCCCTCGAATGTGATTAACTTGCCGATTTCGACCGTCTCGTGGCGCATCTTATAACTAGATGTAGTGTCCCCGCGCAGGAGATTTTAGAGCAACCAGCCAAAAGCGAGGACCAAAAGTGAGTCGAGGCCACGCATGGCAAAATTGCTTTGACCGATGTCCTCGCCGGCATAGAGGGGAATGTTATTGGTCGCCTGGGTGTCGGCCGCGGTGACCCGCAGCACCGCCACCTGGTCGCCTTTGCGGATCGGAGCCTTTATCGGCCCGTCATACAGGATCTGCGCTGTGACCTGCCCGCTCGTGTTAAACGGCAGGATGATGTCGATGTTGCCGTTACTGACCAGCGGCACGTAATGCCGGGTGCCACCCCACACCAGTGCATCGCTCACCTTCTCGCCCTGGTCGAATAGCCGGAACGGCTTAAAGCTCTTGAAGCCCCATTCAAGCAGCTTGCGCGGCTCTTCCTCACGCTCCTTCTTGGTGTTGAGCCCGCTCACCACCATGATCACGCGCTGGTTGTCGCGAAGTGCGCTCGCCACCAGTCCGTATCCAGCATCCTCGATGAATCCGGTCTTCAACCCGTCGACGCCCAGATCCTGCTCGAACACGAGCGGATTGCGATTGGTGAATTTCCACTTGCCGTAGGTGAACTCCTTCTCGCCGAAATAGTGATAGTACTCTGGATAGTTCTTGATCAGGTAGTCGGCGAGGAGAGCGAGTTCACGCGCGGTCATGACGTGTCCGTCAGCCGGCAGCCCGGTCGAGTTCTCGAAATGCGACTTCGTCAGTCCAATCTCCTTGGCATATTTGTTCATCTCCTTGACGAAGGCGTCTTCTGAGCCGGAAATGCCCTCGGCCAGGATGATGCAGGCGTCGTTGCCGGACTGCACGGTGACGCCCTGGATCAGGTCCTCGACGCTGACTGTCGAGTTGAGGGGCGCGAACATGGCCGAGCCGCCTGACGGCGCCCCGCCAGTGCGCCAAGCGTGCTCGCTCACCTTGAACTGGTCATCGAGCTTGATATGGCCTGCCTTCAGCTCGCGAAACACCACAACAAGCGTCATGAGCTTGCTCATGCTCGCTGGCGGCATCAGCGCATCCGCATCCTTCTCGTAGAAGATGAGATCGGCGTCGACATTCATGAGAATGGCGTGCTTGGCCTTGGTGTCGAAGCCGCCTGCGGGAGCCTTGGTCGCAGCGTGCGCGGGCGTGGATAAACTTGCTCCGCCCGCGACAAGCAGAACGAATGCCACGGCGAGCTTGATCACGATGTCAAGGCGCAAAGCGTGCACTTTGGATACTTCGGATCGTTTTGGCCAGGCGCCGGCCGCCCCACCGGCCTCGCGGCCCAACTATCGAGCGCGCGGTCCGAAAAATCAACCGGCGAGACGCCTTAGTTCGCAACGATTTTGGCACCCCTATATCCGGCCTCCGTCACTCTGGCGAGCGCCGCATTTGCGGCAAGCTCGTCGGCAAATGGCCCGACGCGAACGCGAAAAGTGGTCTCGCTCCCCGTCCCGATCGGGTCCACCTCGACCGGCGCAATGCCCGAAAGTGACGAACGCGCTCGTTCCGCATTGTCCTCGCCTCTAAACGACCCGGCCTGAATCAGAAATCCACCTGCCCCGTTTCTGCCCGCCTTGCCTTGGCGCAGGGGCCTCGGGGCGGCGCTCGATCGGGCGCTTGCCTGCCAGCGAAGTGGCACCACCCCCGGCGCCGGCACGGCATCTACCGGCGCCGACCGTACCGCGACAGGGGCCACAGTTTGCGGATGGGCCGGTTCGAGGCTTGCCACCGCGGCAGGCTCTCTTGGGCCGCCGCGCGACGCAACCTGGGCCCAGCCTTGGCTCGCGAGGTAGCGGCGCTCGTAACTGTCGTCGCCATTGAGCGGCGCACGCGCAAGATACTGGACGCGCACCGGTGCGGTGCCCTTATCACGGAAGCCGAGCAGCTCCGCCGAACGCCGCGACAGATCCATGATGCGATCGTTGGCGTAAGGTCCGCGGTCGTTGACACGGACAATTATCGACCTCTCGTTCTCGAGATTGGTCACGCGGGCGTAAACCGGCATGGGCAGAGTCGGCGAGGCAGCCGAGAGCCGATCCATATCGTAGATCTCACCATTGGCGGTGCGGCGCCCATGGAACAGCTCGCCATACCAGGACGCCTTGCCGACGCGATCATAGGTCGGATCCTCCCGCGGCTGATACCAAACACCGTCAACTTGATAGGCGGAGCCTGTGACGTAGGCGCCCCCGCCCTTCGGGACCGGCTGGCCGAGGGGAATGACACGCTCCCCGAGCTTCTCACCATTGCCAGAGCGGCACGCCACGACGCACGCGCAGACAGAGCCGATCAAAATCAGAGAGATAAGTAGGCGCGGCGCGGGGAGCGTGGCCACGCGCCAAACGAGCGTCGCCGCCGCGCGCGCGCGCGCTGTCATACCCACCGGACCCAACCTACTCGACCCCGTCAAACCTGCGCGCGCCGCAAGCAACGGCAAGCGCCCAGAAGTGAGCGCCTTGGCGGGGGCGCATTAGCTCCAACTGTCCGGCGAGAGGGTTAGGAAAGGATGAATCCAGCCTGTCCGTTATCCCTTCGGGGAGCGAATGAGCTTGAGGCAGGACGCGACCACCTGTTCGACGGGTCTGTCGGCATCGACAACGGCAAAGTTCTGCGGGCCAAGATTGAAGGCGAGTTGCTCGTCAAGCACATCGGGCGTCGCGTCGGACACATCTCCGCTGCGGCGCACAATGCGCCCTCGCATCGTGTTGGTAGCCGCCTTGAGCCAGATTCCGGTGAAAACGGCGACCGCGCGCGCGGCAATCTCGGCGATTGCGGCGCGCTCCTCTCTCTTGGCATGAACCGCATCCACAATCACCGCCTGCCCCCCCTCAAGCGCCATCAAGGCGCGCTTGCGGCAGATGCCATAGACGATATCGGAAATCTCGGCAGTGTAGGCGGCGCGAGGAAGCCTCTCGTCTGCGGCAACTCCGAACATCCGCTTGCGCTCTACGTCGCTCCGCACAAGCACCGCGCCCGGAAATGAACCGAGACGTGGGGCAAGGGCCTGCGCCACGCTCGACTTGCCGGTCCCAGACAAACCGCCAATGGCAATGAGCTGTGGCCGGTGCGTCTCAAGATAATCGCGTGCAAGCAGAACATAGGAGGTCGCGCGGCGGTGTACCTCTGTCTGCAGGCCTGGGCTCAGAGATGCGTGCAACAGCTCCACCTTGGCCCTAATCATCGCTCGCACTGACAGAAACAGTGGCAACGCCGCAAGACCGATGAGATTGGCGGTATCGCCACATGCCTCCAAGTAGGCGTTGAGCACGGCGCTGGCGTGAGCTGGCAGACCCCGCGCGCCGAGATCCATGAGCAGGAATGCGAGGTCGTAGAGAACGTCGATAGTGGCGATGGCATCGTCGAACTCAATGGCATCGAACAACGTAGGAACGCCCTCGATCTCCACAATGTTGCGAAGATGCAGATCGCCATGACAGTGGCGTACATAACCGCCGAGGGCTCGCGCCTGTAGCAGAGGAGCAAGCGCGGCGAACACCTCTCGACTCATGCGGTTGACGGCGGCGAGCACTTCGCCTGGAAGGACACTCGCACGCGCAGAGAGGATAGTTTCGTTGTCTTCGATCACCGCGCGAAGCATTAAGAGGGCTGGCTCCGGCGCGAGAAGCCGATCGGCACTCCGATGAAAGACGGAAATGACTCGGGCGAGCCGTGTCATGGCGCCCAAGGGAAGGCGCCCGTCCTCGGCCATGCGGTCGTAGAGTTTGGCTTGATCAAATCGCCGCATGACCAGCACCCACTCCACGATATGGCCTTTGCCGCCAAGATGTAATTTGCCTTGTTCGTCGGCAGTTATGGGAATGACTTCGAGATAAAGTTGAGGCGCTGTACGGCGATTAAGACGAAGTTCGTCGAGCAGGGCGCGCCGCCTCCGCTTCAGCGTCGAAAAGTCGAGGAACGGATATTTTACCGCGCGCTTGATCTTGTAGGCGCGCGTCCCGGCCAGAAAGACAACAGAGACGTGGGTCTCGATTCGATCCACCTCTGCGGGTGCCGAATCATATGCCCCCAGCGAGGCCATGAAATCGAATACCGTAGCCTGGTCGGATTTTGCCTCCCCTATAGGTTCTTTGGAAATCAACGGTTCAAACCTCCAACTGTAGCGATT
>DASPOV010000219.1:0-6401 GCA_035625815.1 Methyloceanibacter sp. | reverse complement strand
TAAACTAACAAGAATGGGGCTGTGGGAACTAGAACGTAATGCAAAGGAAGAAGACGGCAGAGACGCAAGTTCAGCAGGAGCTAGGTTTCGACATTGCGGCGACGTTAGTCCGTGGCGCTTGGACGCCGATGCGCGAGCCAATGACCGGCGCCCAGGCTGCCTCGCTTAAGCGGCTTGCCGAGGAAATAAGAGAACCGCGCGTCTTTGATCCAGGTCTGAGTAAGAGCGAAGCCGCAAGGCGCATCGACCGGTTACAGGAGCGGCTCAGGCTCGGTGAACTGCCGCCCCATACTGATTAGCTTCCCGATTGCTTTCGCTGGGGTTGGGCTGTGGAGGACATGGCGGGTATCCGATCCCGTTCCACGAAGCTTTTAACTGTTCTGGTCCTGACGTTTGGGACCGGCGTGCTATGCATGGGAGGTGCTGACGCGGCTTTGGCTCTGACGCTTACATCTTCCGCCTTCAAAGCTGGCGCGCCAATTCCCTCGCTTTATACTTGCGAGGGGAAAGACATTTCGCCGCCGCTTGCCTGGGAGGGCGCGCCGGCGGGGACGAAAAGTCTTGCGCTAATTATCGACGATCCAGACGCACCAGACCCAAAGGCCCCAAAGCGCGTTTGGGTGCATTGGGTTCTCTACAATGTACCACCCGATGCAAACGGGCTCGCCGAGAATGCGGACGGCGGCGGCTTGCCCGCAGGCACTGTCCGCGGCCTCACCGACTCCAAGAAAGCGAAGTACGGCGGACCATGCCCGCCAATCGGTCGACACCACTACGTTCACAAACTCTATGCCCTCGACACCACCATCGATCTCGCTGAAGCCACCAAGGCGAAGCTCGAAGCGGCGATGAAGGGTCATGTGTTGGCGCAGGCCGAGCTCATCGGCACCTATCAAAAAGGCGATCGCTGATCTAGCGCCAAGCGACCATCATCCCTTGACTGTGGCTTACGATCTCGCTTCAAGTGCGGGCATGGCTAGACATCAGATGACACGCAAGATGCGGAATGCAGTTTGCGCGGCGGTAGGCGGTGCGATCCTGTCGGCGATGGCTAGCCCCGCGCTCGCCGCGGCGTGTGCAAGTCCGGCGGCTTTCCCGCGATGGCTGGAGGGCTTCAAACAAGAAGCGGCCGCGCGAGGTATTTCGCGCGAGACCATCACCGCGCTTGATGGGCTCACCTACGATCCGGCCACTATCGCCAAGGATCGCGGGCAGGCCGTGTTCGCGCAGACCTTCCTGCAATTTTCCGACCGCATGGTTGCCAGTTACCGTATACAGCAGGGTTCGGCGCTGCTTAAGAGGAATGCCGGTACCTTCGCCAAGATCGAGCAGAAATTCGGTGTGCCGGGTCCAGTGCTCGTCGGCTTCTGGGGCCTGGAGACCGACTTCGGCAAGGTAATGGGCAATATGGAGACGCTCCGCTCGCTCGCCACTTTGGCCTTCGATTGTCGCCGCCCCGACGAGTTCAAGGAACAGCTGCTCGATGCCCTCCGCGTGATTGAGCGTGGCGATCTCAGCCCCGAAGAGATGCGCGGTCCTTGGGCGGGCGAGGTCGGCCAATTTCAGTTTGTGCCAAGTGTCTACTACAAATACGCCGTTGACTTTGAAGGGAACGGCAAACGCGATCTGATCCACAGCACGCCAGACGCGCTAGCGTCAGCGGCGAACTATCTCGATGGCCTCGGCTGGAAGCCAGGCCAGCCCTGGATCGAGGAAGTCCGCGTGCCGGCTGATATGGATTGGAGCCAGGCCGACGTCACCATCAAGAAGCCGCGCGCCTATTGGGCAAAGGCCGGCGTCACTTCTCCGAGCGGCAAAGCTGTTCCCGCGGATAACACGCCGACGGCCCTGCTCTTGCCCATGGGGCGCAACGGACCCGCTTTCCTCACCTATCCGAATTTTGACGTCTATCTCCAATGGAACCAGTCGCTGGTCTACTCCACCACGGCAGCCTATTACGCCACGCGGCTTGCTGGAGCACCGGCGCTCAGCCGGGGCAGAGGACCGATTGACTCTTTGAGTATGGCGGAGGCCAAGCTACTGCAGCAGATCCTAGCCAAGCGCGGCTATGACGTGGGCAAGATTGACGGCGTAATCGGCGCCTCGACCCGCGTGGGGGTGAGGGACATGCAGAAGAAATTCGGGTTGCCTGCCGACGGCTATCCGACGCCGGAGCTGCTCGCTGCCTTGCAGGGCGGGCGGTAACGCGTTCGCTCCATTTCCTCGAGCCGGGTGTGAGCCTGCGACTGCGGCGACGAAGGCATGCACCCGCGCGATGTCGCGATATTCGGTTAGCTTCGCCGGTCATCCATCTTCGAGCGTCAAGAAATTCGCCTTAGTCGACTCGAACGGCGCCGGTCTCCCGGTGTCGGTAGCGGATCGGCACCTCGACGGTGGCGCGATTCTTCTCGATCAACAGTTTGCTCGTATCGAACTGGAAACCGAACTGCTCCGTTATCAGCCCGCAAGCGTTCGAGCGCCTATCGCCGGAGCATCGGCCGGCAACGCTCTTAAAAGCGGGGGATGCCATCAGCAGGGCGGTTGGGCGGCGGCGTGGTGGGCAGATTTTGATGGTGGCTGATCCAGATGCCGCTGGCGCGGCCGCAGGATTGGATATCGGCGGCATCGTCAAGGATTTGGTGGCGCGGTGGTGATGGCCACCATCGGTGCCCTTTGACGGCTAGCAGCTTGCGCGCCGCAGAATTGTGGCCCGGATCACTGCTGGGGCTTGCTGTCCTTCTGGCGGAGAGCCCGAGGACCGGCTTTGCCGGCCTTGGAGCGTCCGCGCGATTTCGTCAGCGCGGCGAGGGGAATCTCGCGGTTATGCGGACCCATCTCGTCGAGCGCGGGCTTATGCGGACGGGTCAGTGACACTACCGCTTCGCCTTCCTCCACGCAGCGCTCGAGCTCGCCCTGGCATGCCAGCGGATCATTGGCGACGGCTAGCTCCATTCGGCGCAAGCGCTTGACTTCGTCTCTGAGCCGCGCGGCTTCTTCGAATTCGAGGTCCGCGGCCGAGGCGCGCATGCGCTTCTCCAGGTCGGCGATGACACTTTCGAGATTGTGCCCGATCGGCGCCTGCTCTTCTTCGCCGAAGCCCACGCCAGCATCGACCAGCACGTGATCACGTTCATAGACGCTCGCAAGAATGTCGCCGATGTTCTTCTTCACGCTTTCCGGCGTGATGCCGTTCGCCTCGTTCCACGCCCTCTGCTTCTCGCGACGTCGGTTGGTCTCGGCGATGGCGCGCTCCATGGAGCCAGTCATACCGTCGGCATAGAGGATCACTCGGCCGTCGATGTTGCGCGCGGCGCGGCCGATGGTCTGGATCAGCGAGGTCTCGGAGCGCAGGAAGCCTTCCTTGTCGGCGTCGAGAATCGCGACCAGCGCGCATTCCGGAATGTCGAGGCCTTCGCGCAATAGGTTGATGCCGACCAGAACGTCGAAGGTGCCAAGTCGGAGATCGCGGATGATCTCGAAGCGCTCCAGCGTCTCAACATCGGAATGCATATAGCGCACGCGAATGCCCTGCTCATGCATATATTCGGTGAGGTCCTCGGCCATCCGCTTAGTCAGCGTGGTGACGAGCACGCGATAGCTTTGGCCCACCACCTTGCGCGCCTCGTCGATGAGGTCGTCAACTTGCATCGATGCAGGGCGCACTAGCACCGGCGGATCGATGAGGCCGGTGGGGCGGATCACCTGCTCGGTGAAGGCGCCTTGCGTCTGCTCGAGCTCCCAGCCGGCCGGCGTGGCCGAGACGTAGACGGTCTGGGGCCGCATGGCATCCCATTCCTCGAAGCGGAGCGGCCGGTTGTCCATGCAGGAGGGGAGACGGAAGCCATATTCGGCGAGCGTGGATTTGCGCCGGTAGTCGCCGCGGAACATGCCGCCGATCTGCGGCACGGTGACGTGGCTTTCATCGACGAAGACGAGCGCATCGTCGGGCAGATATTCGAACAGGGTCGGCGGCGGCTCGCCGGGTTTGCGCCCGGTGAGATAGCGTGAATAGTTCTCGATGCCGGCGCAGGAGCCGGTCGCCTCGATCATCTCCAGATCGAACAGGGTGCGCTGCTCGAGCCGCTGTGCCTCGAGCAGCCGCCCGGCGCGGTTCAGCTCGTCGAGCCGCTGCTTGAGCTCCTCCTTGATGCCACGCACCGCCTGCTTCAGGGTCGGCTTAGGCGTCACGTAGTGGGAGTTGGCATAGACTTTTACCATGCTGAATTCGTCGGTCTTCGCACCGGTCAATGGATCGAACTCGGTGAGGCTTTCCACCACGTCGCTGAACAGTGAGATGCGCCAGGCGCGGTCCTCCAAATGCGCGGGCCACAGCTCGATCGTATCGCCACGCACGCGGAAGGAACCACGGGTGAAGTTCATGTCGTTCCGACGGTAGTGGAGGGCAACGAGGTCGACCATCAGCTGGCGCTGCTCGATTTTATTGCCGCGCTTCAGGTTGAAGGTCATCGCCGTGTAGGTCTCGACCGAGCCGATACCGTAGATGCAGGACACGGAGGCTACGATAATCACATCGTCGCGCTCGATCAGGGCGCGCGTCGCCGCATGGCGCATGCGATCGATCTGCTCGTTGATGGATGAGTCCTTCTCGATATAGGTGTCGGTGCGCGGTATGTAGGCCTCCGGCTGGTAGTAGTCGTAATAGGAGACAAAATACTCGACCGCGTTCTCAGGAAAGAAGCTCTTGAACTCGCCGTAGAGCTGGGCAGCTAGCGTTTTGTTCGGCGCGAGCACGAGGGCAGGGCGCTGCGTCGCCTCGATCACTTTGGCCATGGTGAACGTCTTGCCCGAACCGGTCACGCCGAGGAGCACCTGATCGCGCTCATGGGCGTTGACCTGGGCCACAAGCTCCGCGATGGCGTGAGGCTGATCGCCCTTGGGCGAAAGCTCGGATTGAATGCGCAAGGGCAAACCGCCCTCGGTCTTCTCCGGACGTAGCGGCCGATGCGGCGCGAAGGTTACGGCCTCGCCGGTCACCAGCGGATGGTCCTGCATCAGCGGTTGCGGCGACTCACCAAAGCCCGGCGGCCGACGGTCGGCGCCAACCGGCAAGCTAGCCGACTCGCCGGTGACGGCGCGTGGCTCGGCGCGAGAGCCGAAGGTCCGAGCAATGCGGTGGGGCATCAGCCGAATATGGCGGGTCGATGGGAGGGATGGAAGACTCTAGCGGGCGTTCTCGAGGCGATCGCCCTGCTGGGTGGGTTTGGTGAAGGTCTCGGCGCCAATCCTAAAGGCCAAACCAACCAGAACGTGATGGTGAACGATTGACGCAAGGGTCCTCCCAGGGACGAATGGGCGATCCGAGGAAGCCAACCCGAGGCTTCGGTGCGGTGCAGTATAGGTATTTTGCAAGTGCGTCCCCTTGGAATTCGTCGAATCGGCGACCGCGACAGGGTAGACGCGATCGTTTGAGAAGGCGCATCGCACGCCCGCCACATTGCCAATGTGTGCTGCGATCAGTCTATAATGAAAAAAAACAATTGACTCGTCGCGTGGGACGGCAAGCTTGGACGTGTTAAAGACTTGATACATGATCCACGCGCCCGCTGTCGGCGGACGCCCGTGGCAGCAGATCAGAATCGGAGCAGAACCATGGCTACGAGAACGAGTGGGAAGAAGCGCACAACGAGCAAAAAGACGAGTGCACGCAAGACCACCCGCCGAGGCGCAAGCGTCGCACGGTCGGGAGCAAAGAAGACCAGCGCCAAGAAGAAGGCCCCGGCGCGAAAGAGTGCGGCGCGTAAGACCACCGCGCGCAAGAGCGCGGCCCGCAAGACGCCCGCTAAGCGAGCGACGGCGAAGAAGCCTGCCGCGAAAGGCGCCTCGGCAAGGAAGAAAACAGCAGCGAAGAAGCCGGTAGCCGCGGCAGCGGCGCCGAAACCTGTGGCGCCGACGCCAAAACCAGCCGTGCCCGCAGCGCCGCAACCGGCACCGCGGCCTATGGCCCAGCCTGCGACTCCAACGCCTCCTCGGCCTGCCGCTCCCATGGGTGGAGGCGCGATGCCGCAACGTCCTCCAGGCTCGGCCACGCCCGCTCCATCCTCGGGAGGCGGCACGCCAGGTCCAAGTCCAAGCCCGAACCCGCCGCCTTATCGGCCGTCTTGGGCGAGAGACGATGAAGATAAGTAAGCGAGCAGGGGGAGTCGGCGTGCCGCCGGCTCTCCCTCATTGTTTCTCGAGGTCGCCGACCAGGCCCGCTAGGCCGAGCCGCTCCATGCCGTCGAGCCAATGCTCGCCGAGCATTGGGTGATCAAGCAGATAATTTTCGGTCGGCACCTCCTGGCGCTCGATGGCGCGCGCCAAGTTCGTCCCACTCCTCGGGATCGCCATCGTCTCGTCCGAGACACATCAGCGCGACGAGCTGGGCCTTGCTGCCGTGGTGT
>DASPOV010000218.1:0-3002 GCA_035625815.1 Methyloceanibacter sp. | reverse complement strand
AAACACCGCCGCCAGCGGCGCGGGCGTCCTAGCGGTTAGCTCATCCTTCCGGCTTGAATTTACACCGAAAGTAGCCCCAAGACGCATTTTCCCCCGCTCCGTATCGTTAGCGAATTTTTTGGGCTAAAAAAAGTTCAATCCGCAATTGTGCTTTAGGCGTGACAAGTACTTGTTATTGTTTACAGATTCAGAGCAGCTTGACTGTTTGACGGCCCCCCCTTCCACGCCCTTGGTTGCAAAAACGCGACAGTAACACCGCCCCAAATGCAATCGCCGTAGAGAATTGAACTAAGACGATCGGCGGCTAGACTTGGAAGGCCGCCCGGGCTCGGTCGGCAGATCGTCCGCATATGCGGCGGCTCCCCAGCCGTCGTCTCTTCGCATTCCAGATTGTCGCGTTCAGTCTCAAGAACACGGAGCGCGGGCCAATTTTCATTGCGACGCTGAAGCCGGAAGGCGCTGGAATCTCAGTTTCAATTGCCCTATAGAGACCCGCCGCGTGCGGGGACCGGTCCCGTTCGCGCCGGTAACCTACGGGCGCGGGGGACTGTCTGCCGCCTCGTTTCCCAAGACTGGAAGAGAAGCAAGTCGCGCCAATGCCATGGCCAGGATCACGTATATTCAGCACGACGGAACCGAACACACCGTCGAGGCTGAGCCAGGCATGACGGTTATGGAGGCGGCGGTGAAGAACTCGATACCCGGCATTGCCGCCGAATGCGGCGGAGCCTGCGCCTGCGCGACCTGCCATGTCTATGTGGATGAGGCCTGGCGCGAGGCGACCGGAAGCCCCGCGCAGATCGAGGAGGACATGCTCGACTTCGCTTTTGACGTACGCAGCGAAAGCCGGTTGAGCTGTCAGATCAAAGTCACCGACGCGCTCGACGGCCTAGTGGTGCACATTCCCGAGAAACAGATCTAACTGCTCATGGCCGAAACTGTTATCAAAACCGATGCCGTAATAATTGGGGCTGGGCCGGTCGGCCTGTTCGCCGTCTTCGAGCTCGGCCTCGTCGACATTAAAGCCCACGTCGTCGACATCCTCGACCGGCCTGGCGGCCAATGCACCGAGCTGTATCCGGAGAAGCCGATCTACGACATTCCTGGTCTCACCATTGTCATGGGGCAGGAGCTAACCGACAAGCTCACGGATCAGATCAAGCCCTTCGGCGCTGAGTTCCACTTCAATCAGAGGGTGGAGACGCTCCAGCGGCTCGATGGCGGCTTTCGGGTCACGACCGATCTCGGCACCACGATCGAGGCCAAAATAGTGGTAATCGCTGCCGGCGGCGGATCGTTCACCCCGAAGCGTCCGCCGCTTTCCCGCATCGAGGAGTATGAGGACAAGTCGGTGTTCTATTCAGTGCGCAAGATAGAGAACTTCCGCGGCCGCGACGTGCTGATCGTGGGCGGTGGCGATTCAGCCCTCGACTGGACCTTGAATCTGCAGCCGGTTGCCAAGTCGATCACACTGGTGCACCGCCGGCCCGACTTCAGAGCCGCGCCCGCGTCGGTGCAGAAGATGATGACGCTCGTGGACAGCGGCGATATCAGCTTCAAACTCGGTCAAGTGACGGAGCTGCATGGCGAAGGCGGTCAGCTGCGCTCAGTGACAGTGAAGGGCGCCGACAGCACCATCTTCGAGCAGCCGACCGAGATCATGATGCCGTTCTTCGGCCTGACTATGAAACTCGGTCCGGTCGCCGATTGGGGCATCCAGCTCCGCGAGAACCTCGTTCCGGTCGACACCGAGAAGTTCGAGACGAGCGAGAAGGGCATCTTTGCCATCGGCGACATCAACACCTACCCCGGCAAGCTCAAGCTCATTCTGTCTGGCTTCCACGAGGCTGCGCTCATGGCGCAGCAGGCCTACAAATACGTCTATCCCGACAAAAAGCTGATCTTCCAATACACGACGTCGTCTTCGAGCCTGCAGAAGAAGCTCGGCGTGAGGTAGCGCCGCCAGAAGCTCACGCAAGCGAGCGGTAGACAGCGATCTTGTACGGGCTCAGCGTCTGCGCCTGCATGCGCTCGGCGGGCGGGAGCTTCACCTCGCGGAACACGCCGGTCTTGTGCATGAACTCGGCCGCGTCCATGTCGATCAGGATCACATAGAGGCGCCGCGGCTGCGCATGGTACGAGGCGACAATCCCCCTAAGCACTTCGGCGAAGATCTCCGGCGCGAACGGACTGAAGAAATAGTGGACCGCCTCGCCGTCGAGCGGGGTGATGTTGACCACGTCGTCGAGCGCGCACTCCACGTTGCGGCATTTCATTCGGCTCCTGGGAAATTGCGCGATATTCATCGTGGCGTTGTCGTGCAGCTCCTCGGCAAACTCGATGCCGCCGACCGCGGTGAAGGGAAGCTGGGAGGCGAGCAGCATGACGCGCCCCTTGCCAGCGCCATAGTCGATGAAGCTCATGCGGCTGATGTCCTCGTAATCTACCGCCGACAGCGCCCATTTGAACACGAAATAGGGCGACGGCTTGTAGTCGTGGCCGCTTGCCCGATTGTGGCCGCGTACTGTGAGGCTCGTGAGAGGTACATGGCCTTTGGTGGGAACGAAGAACAGCCGCTCGATCGCGCTGTCGAGCACGTTCGCATGGAGCCAGAGTAGAAACTCGCGATAGTCCTTCGCAAGCCTCTCGGGCCTGGTGCGCTCGCGCAACTTGGCGCCAGTGCGGCCAAGCTCGGGAAGCACGGTTTCTCGGCCAATCTTCGCGGCCTTGGCAATGCCCACCTTGCCCGCGGCAACCGCCGAAGCCGTGGCTTTCTTGGTGCGGTTTGCGGTCTTGTCGGCAAGGCCAGCGATACGTTGGGCGACCTGATCCCGCACGACTTCGCGCTGCAGCGCGGCAGCGTTCGCCGCTGCCTCGTGGCAGGCGGCTCCCGTGCTTACCGTCGCGTCCGTGGGGGGAAATGCGGAGTTGGCGACATCCTGAACGCTCGGCGACGACTGAGCATTCTCTTCAGGTCCCGATTCCGTCTCATTCGCAGTGTG
>DASPOV010000217.1:0-3440 GCA_035625815.1 Methyloceanibacter sp. | reverse complement strand
GACAAACGGCGGACCTTCATTGGTCCGCCGTTTTGCTAATCGCCCCCCACAATCGACTGGTTGGGAGAAGCCGGATGAAAGACCGAGAAAGAGCTGCCCTGTCGCCTCCTCGAGATAGGCTCAAGAGCAACGGAGCGGTCTCCGTTAGCGAATTGCCTTCACGTTGGACTCCACCCTGCCGAACCTTGGCGCGTGCCGCCGGATAGCACGGCAATGTAGCTCGGTGCCAAATGTCCGTAGTGCTTCTCGACCATGCGCGTGTCGAGTGTCCGAGATGCTTGGCGACTACTAGCAAGGGAAGGCCAGCCATGACTGAGAGACTCGCCCAGGTGTGGCGCAGACCGTGACTGCCGAAAGGCGGGTCAATCTTGGCACGCTCACAATGCGGCCTTCATGCAGCGGTCTTGAGCGCCATCGGGCCAAGCACGACCAAGAATGAGGTCGCTGCCTTTGCAACCGGCAGCGAGACCGGCAAAGAACTCCGCGCCCTCTTCCGTGAGCACCACATGCCGCGACTTGCCACTCTTGCTAAGCCGGATCAGTGGCGTCCCGGAGTCGGGGCTAAAATCTTCGACCGTCGGCCGCGTCCCGCAAAACTTGCCCCATGCCCTTCATGGCCTTCATGGCGTCGGGCTTGCTCATGTGCCGGCGTCGACCGGCCTCATCGACTTGCCGTCCGGCTTCTTCGACCGAGCACTTCTGGATGCCAGCGGCAAAAGCCGGCGTCACCACGGGCTTTTTGCGCGCCAATAGGGTCGGAGGCGCGCCTTCACCGTCGGGGTGAGATAGGCGCGGGGTGCCGAGCCACGGCTTTTCCCGCACCCGCTCCGCAGTACTCCCAAATGATGATTCTGGCCTGACTTTGGCAGTCACTCGACCTGGGGCAGCCCGCCCGCACGGTCCTCGGCACGGAAGTAGCTTGAAAAAGCCTCGGCGCGGAAGAGGTCGCGTGAGCTATTGCAGCCGCACGAGCACGCTGTCGGCGGCGCCGGCGGCGTCGGTAACGGTGAGGCGCACGAAGCCAGGTCCCTCCGGCTCGAAGAAGAGGGTACGGTCGTCTCTCTTGGCGTCGAGCGGCATGCCGTTGAGCATAACCGTCAAGGGAGGCATGCCGCCGGAAATCTTGATGGGAAGGGGATTGGGCGTCTCTCCGGCCATCGCGGAAAGTTCAAGGCTCGCTCCATTTGGCGGAAACACGATATGCAGCGGCCGGGCGAAGCTCGCCGTTGCGACGGTGTGAGGCTGAAAGCGCTGGAGCGGCGGCGGCAGCTTCGCCGTGGTCGAGATCAGCGCGCCGGCTGGCGCCGGCGGAAGAGCCGCTGGCGGCTGCGGTCCCCGCGCGAAGGCATCGAAGAGGATGGGCGCAGCGGCGGTACGCCCGGCAAGGCCGCTCACCGGCGCGCCGTCTGGTCGCCCCACCCAGACGCCGATGGTGCGCATGCCGTCGAAGCCGATCGCCCAGGCATCGCGATAGCCGTAGCTCGTGCCGGTCTTGAACGCGATGCGTCCGCCGGCGGCGCTTTGCGGCGGCGGGGTGCCTTGCAGTATCTTGGCGACATACCAGGCGGCGACCGGCTCTAGGAGCCGCTTCTCCTGGACCCGCGGGGCGTCCATCAGCTCTCGGAGCGGCTGCACGGTACCGCCCTGCGGAAATCCGGCATAGAGCATGGTGAGATCGGAAAGCCTGATGCCAACGCCGCCAAGTCCGAGAGCAAGCCCAGGCGCCTCGTGCTGCGGCAGCACCAGCACGGCACCGGCCTCGGCAAGCCGTGCGATGAGCCGGCTCGGGCCCACTTCGTCGAGCACCGCGACGGCCGGCACGTTGAGCGACTGTTGCAGGGCACGGCGGATAGTGACCGTGCCCTGGAAGGTGAGGTCGAAATTCTCTGGCGCATAGTTGCCATAGCGGAGCGGCCGGTCCTCGATAAGCGTGTCGGGATGAATCAACCCATCCTCGAAACCAAGACCGTAAATAAAGGGCTTGAGCGCCGATCCCGGGGAGCGCACGGCACGGGTTAGGTCGACCTGGCCCGCGCGGCGCTCATCAAAATAATCGGGCGAGGCGACCCGGGCGACGACCTCGCCGCTCGCATTGTCGACGATCATGATAGCGACTGACATTTCCGACCCAAGCGCATGCGCTCGGGCCCGCGCGAGTCCTTCCAGAGACTTCTGCAGCGCCCCATCGATAGTGAGGCGGATCTCCCGCTGGTTGGGTGCAATCGCCAGGGCGTCGTCGGCCGCGTGAGGCGCGATCATCGGCATTTTCTTGCGCACATGCGGCACGGGCTCATGTTTTGCGCGGGCGATCTCCGCCGCGCTGAACATCCCATGATGGGCCATGCGGTCGAGCACGCGGTCGCGGGCACGCTGTGCCGCGCCATGCGATCTGTCGGGGCGTCTCAGCTCTGGTGACTGTGGCAACGCCACGAGGAGGGCAGCTTCGCCGAGTGTGAGCCGGCGCGGTTCCTTGCCGAAATAGGCAAGCGAGGCGGCCCTGATCCCTTCGAGATTCCCGCCATAAGGCGCGAGCGTCAGATAGAGCCCGAGGATCTCGTCTTTGGTCAGTGCGCGTTCGAGTTCTATCGCGCGGACTGCCTCCCTGAGCTTGACGTAGAGTGAGCGGTGCGCCCGGGGCTCGAGCAGGCGGGCGACCTGCATGCTGATGGTCGAGCCGCCGGAGACGATGTGCCCATGAGTGACGAATTGCAGCGCGGCACGCCCAAGGGCGAGGAGATCGACGCCGTGATGCCGCCAGAACCGTTTGTCCTCATAGGCAAGGAGCACGTCGAGATAACGCGGGTCGACTTGCTCGCGCGTCGCAGGAAGCCGCCAGCGGCCTTCGCTCGTGACGTAGGACCGGAGCAGGCGGCCATTGCGGTCGAGCACGGTTTTGGACAGCTCGAGGTCGCGACCGAGCGGCGCTGGACCGAAATTATCGATCAGTCCCCACATCGCCCCCACGGCTACACAAGTGATCGCGAGGACTCCCACCGAAGCGTAGATCGCGCGCTGGTGCCATTTCTCCCCCTCCCCGGTGGGGAGAGGGAGTTCCGAGCGGTGAGGACATGTGTCCTCCCGCTCACCTCGCGCGCTGAGCGTAGACCGTTGGTTCATTTGGCGGCCTGCACGCTGACGGCACCGCTGCTGGTGCAGCCGAAGCGGTCGGGGCGGTACATATCCTCCACCTGGGCTTGCGGCAGCACATACTCTCCCGGCGAGACCGCGCGCACCACATAGGCGACGGTGAACACGGCGGGATCAGTGCTCGCGCGGTCGAAGGCCGCGGTGAAACGGTCGTCGCGGAACCCCGTATGAACCGGCGTGCCAGCGTTCTCGATCCAGTCGAGGGTGGCCGTGTCGCCAGACGAGACAAGCTGCGGATTGTCGATCTCGAACCCTGCCGGCAGGTAGTCCGACAGCGCCACCCTGGCAAATTG
>DASPOV010000216.1:0-2653 GCA_035625815.1 Methyloceanibacter sp. | reverse complement strand
AGACGGCGACGGCTGCTTCGACGTCAAATGCAATCCGGCGCTGAAGCGCGAGGTGAAGGCCGCGCGCAAGGCCAAAGTGCCGGACAATGCCATCCGCCGGGTGATCCAGTTCGCCCGCCAGGGCTACACTTCGATCTATGTCCCCGTCTACGACATCGATTGGGACTCGGAGGCCTATCGCACCGTCTCCGGCCAGAACTCCAACAACTCGGTACGGGTGACCGATGAGTTTCTGCGGGCAGTCGAGGCCGACGCCGATTGGCGCCTCACCTTCCGGAAAGATGGCAAGGTCGCCAAGACGCTCAAAGCTCGCGAGCTTTGGGAAGAGATCGGCAGCGCCGCCTGGGCCTGCGCCGACCCCGGCGTCCAGTTCCACACCACCATCAACGATTGGCATACCTGCCCCGCCTCGGGCCCGATCAAGGCATCCAATCCTTGCTCGGAGTACATGTTCCTCGACGACACTGCTTGTAATCTCGCTTCGCTCAATCTGATGGCGTTCCGTCACGAGGACGGCAGCTTCGACGTCGAGGCCTATGAACACGCCATCAGGCTCTGGACGGTAGTGCTCGAGATCGCGGTGACCATGGCCCAGTATCCCTCGCGACGGATCGCTCAGCTTTCCTATGAGTACCGGACGCTCGGTCTCGGCTATGCCAATATCGGCGGTCTGCTGATGGCCTCTGGCATTCCTTACGACTCGGCAGAAGCGCGCTCACTATGCGGAGCACTGAGCGCCATCATGACCGGTGTCGCCTATGCCACGAGCGCCGACATGGCGCGGGAGCTTGGGCCGTTCCCCGGCTTCGCGCAGAACCGCGAAACGATGCTTCGCGTCATGCGCAATCACGCGCGGGCCGCGCGAGGCGAAACGGGGGGCTATGAGGACCTCAAGACGGCACCCATGCCGCTCGACCATGTTTTTTGCCCATACCCGAAATTGCTTGCCCGCGCCGCACATGCCTGGGAACGGGCGATCGACCTTGGCCGCCAGCATGGCTACCGCAACGCGCAAGCAACGGTGATCGCGCCGACCGGCACGATCGGCCTCGTCATGGACTGCGATACGACCGGCATTGAACCCGACTTCGCGCTCGTCAAATTCAAGAAGCTCGCGGGCGGCGGCTATTTCAAGATCATCAACCGCATGGTGCCTGACGGCCTGCGCGCGCTCAGCTATGACGAGGCCGCGATCAAGCGCATTGTCAATTATGCTGTTGGCCGCGGCACGCTCGCTGGCGCACCCGGCATCAACCACGAGAGCCTCGCGGCAAAGGGATTCACCCAAGAGAAAATCGCCGCCGTGGAGAAGGCGGTGGCGACCGCCTTCGACATCAAATTCGCCTTCAACAAGTGGACGCTTGGCGAGGCCTTCCTGACCGGCACGCTCAGGCTGCCAGCTGAGCGGCTCGATCAGCCGGATTTCGACCTCCTAGCCGAGATCGGCTTCCCCAAGCGGGAGATCGAGGCTGCCAACGAATATGCCTGCGGGGCCATGACGCTCGAAGGAGCTCCCGGCCTCGATCCTAGGCATTTGCCGGTGTTCGACTGCGCCTCTCCTTGCGGCCGCAAGGGCAAGCGGTTCCTGTCGGTGGAGAGCCATATCCGCATGATGGCGGCGGCCCAGCCCTTCGTTTCAGGCGCTATCTCCAAGACCATCAACATGCCGAATGAGGCAAGTGTCGAGGACTGCAAGGAGGCCTATCTCCTCTCCTGGCGGCTTGCGCTCAAAGCCAACGCCCTTTATCGCGACGGCTCCAAGCTATCGCAGCCGCTGAACGCTCAGCTGCTGGCGGACGAGGAGGACGAGCAGGAAGAGGTGCTAGCCGCGATCGCCGCCGACCAGCCGCAAGCCCAGCGCGCCACCGTGTTGGCTGAGCGCATTGTGGAGCGGGTCATCGAGCGCGAGGTCGAACGCAAGCGCGCGGTGCGCGAGCGCCTGCCCGACCGGCGCACCGGCTACATCCAAAAGGCCGTGGTGGGTGGGCATAAGGTCTATCTCCACACCGGCGAATATTCCGACGGCCGCCTCAGCGAGATTTTTGTCGACATCGACCACCATGAAGGAGCCGCCTTCCGTTCGCTCATGAACAATTTCGCCATCGCCGTGTCGGTGGGCCTGCAATATGGCGTTCCGCTCGAGGAGTTCGTCGAAGCCTTCACTTTCACGCGCTTCGAGCCCGCCGGCCTGGTGCGCGGCAACGCGGCCATCAAGAATGCCACCTCCATCCTCGACTATATCTTCAGGGAGCTCGCCATCTCCTATTTGGGGCGGTTCGAGCTTGCCCATGTCGAGCCCAATGAGAACGGCCATACGGGCGTAGGCGCAGGCGAAAACCAAAAGGGGCGCGAATCGGCCGAGCTTGAGAGTGAAAATCGGGCCTCCCGTGGCTTTGTAAGAAAGCGAGCCGGCGACCATCAAACGCTTCAAGTGGCGAGCCTCAACCGCATGCCCACCGCTCGCGTGGCCGGTGCCGGTCACCTGTTTGAGGGGGAGCCCGGAGCCACAGAAGCCGTCGCTCCGTCGGCGCTCACACAGAACGTCGCCAGAGCCGTCGAGGCGTTGGCCGAGCGGAACGAGTCGGACCTGATCAGTGAAGCGCGCGTGAAGGGCTATGAGGGCGAGGCATGCCAGGAGTGCGGAAACTTCACG
>DASPOV010000215.1:0-2099 GCA_035625815.1 Methyloceanibacter sp. | reverse complement strand
CGTGCGTGGCTCGCCGGCCTGGCGCGAGAAGGAGGATCTGCTGTCCTCGGTACCCTCCGTCGGCCCGGTAATCTCGCGCACGCTCATTGCAGAGCTGCCCGAGCTGGGATCCCTTGGCCACAAGCAGATTGCCGCTCTCGTCGGCGTTGCCCCCTTCACCCGCCAATCGGGCCAATGGCGCGGCAAGAGCTTCATCGGCGGAGGTAGGGCAAGTGTGCGCCGAGCCCTGTTCATGGGCGCCATGGTGGCCCGGCGGCACAACCCCGTGCTCAAGACCTTCTTTGAGCGCCTCGTAGCAGCAGGCAAACCGAAGAAGGTCGCCCTCATCGCGGTCGCCCGCAAGCTGTTGGTCATTCTCAACGCGATCGTACGCGATGGCACGCCCTGGAAGGGCACGGTCGGGGTGGTTTCGCAGCCATCCTCTCGGAGCCGCAGCTCGGTCGCCCTCGCCCAGATACGGGCGACCGGGCGCAGGCGAAGAAAGGATGGCGGACCATCCTCTTGGTGAGCAGTGAGGGAGCGTTCGGATCATGCAAAAACGCTTGACGTCCAAGACAGTCGCTCACTACTTCGCACATCGCTTACCGCAAGCGCGCTTCCGACCTGCCGGGCTGGAAGAAGTTCATCGCATATCTTCGGCACGAATGTTGCGGCTGCAATCACCTAGTGCTTCACGCTAAGAAGCCACCTCGCCGCAGATCGGGCAGCCGTGGTCGCGAGGCGGTACCACCTTGTCCCAGACGTTCGAACGCGCGTTGCGAACCGGCGCCGAATGCCGTCAGACCGTGAGCGCTGAGCGGGATGAGCCACGCGAAAAGCTCGCTGCAAGAAATTAATCATTAAGGGTAAACGGCGCGCCAAGAGCTTCGCTGTGAATCCATTGCACGATAGCGCAGTCTCGATGGAGACCGACTGCGCGGTTGGGGTTTCTACCGATTTGTTTCGGTCGGCGACGGATCAATCCTTCCGAGCGTGCAAAAATATTACGAGGAAGCTGGAACGACTGAAGTTCAGTAAGTGCTTCCATCGCTGGCGCTTACGGACGCAGAGAGCGTCGGATCACGCAAGGGGAACGTCGAATAGTGAGGAGTTGAGCATGCGTAGATCGATCGTAACCGCCGCCTTTGTAGCAGTGGTTACTGCCGGACTTTGCACCACGGCGAATGCAGTGCCCGCTAGCCCAGGCCTCCTTGCGGCTAAGGCGAATGAAACGAACGTGACTCAGGTATTTTGGGGGCACCGCCGCTGGGGCGGCTGGCATCGGTCGAGGGTCTATGGCTTTTACGGTTGGCGGCGCTGGCATCGGCCGAGGGTCTATGGCTTCTACGGTTGGCGACGCTGGCATCGGCCGAGGATCTATGGCTTCTACGGTTGGCGGCGCTGGCATCGCCCGAGGGTCTATGGCTTTTACGGTTGGCGGCGCTGGCATCGCCCGGCATACGGCTATTACGGTTGGTATCGGCGCCCCGTCTATGGGTGGATGGGCTCTCGGGGCTGCTGGTGATGACGCCGAGCTAGGCGGTCTTACCCTCCGCATGCTGTAAGATCGGGTGCTTTGAGGCGTGGATCGCGGTGGTCCTTCGTTCACCGCGGCCCTGACATCCCCCTTCGAGCGACATCGCGCGCCGCACGGCAAGCCACCAGCGCCTTCCCTTGCGAACTGGGCGCAGATCCGGTTCCAAGCCTTCGCGCGGCTGAGGCCGAGCCTCGTTCTCCGGCACTTGACCGTAGCGCGGGTGGCCAGGCCGTCGACACCGTCATAGCCGCCGGCATCGGCGCGCCCTCGCGCGAGAGCGGCATGTGAACCCGCGGCGATGTGAGAGCAGGATCGCCAAGCTTGAGCGCAAGCTCGAACTGACCATCAGCCTCCCCCCGACACGGGCATCCGTCCGTGGGTTCAGATCTGCCGGGCGGTAGGAGGCTCGCAAGGTTCTCGCCGACAGCAACGGCCGGTGAGGCGACTGCGTCAGGCTTCGTGCGCCTGTAAGTCATCGGCTCTTCCTACGGGGACTGTGGGCACAAACCTTCCCCATATCGACCTCGTCTCGACTCGCTGAAAGGCCGCCCGCTGCCGCTCCACTACTCAAAGGCAAGAGGTT
>DASPOV010000214.1:0-8139 GCA_035625815.1 Methyloceanibacter sp. | reverse complement strand
GGGAGGGTCTCGAATTCTTCCGATTTCTCCGCGAGCGGCGCGACCTAGCCGCCTGAGCGCTTCCTTACCCGCCGCGTCCTCTTCGTCTGCCTTTCCGGAATGGCAGGCATCAGCATGGCTTCAGGCGAGCGGGTTGGCTCCCTCACCTCACGGGGCGGCCCCATCAGAATAGGTTGGAAAAGCACGGCCGCGGCAAGGGTGGTGACGAGGGACAGGCTCAACAGCTTGCCCATGCTCGACGTCCCGGGGTGGTGCGAGAGCCAAAGACTCGCAAAGGCTGTCGCGGTCGTCATGGCGCTGAACAGGACAGCGCGCGTAAGCGAAGAGGCGAGGAGGCTCGTTTCGCCCTCCCGCCAGGCGAGCACGTAATAGATTTTGAATGCCACGCCCACGCCGAGCAGAAGCGGCAGCGCGATGATATTGGCGAAATTGAGCGGCAGCCCGAACAGCACCGTGAGCTCAAGCGTGACCACGCCCGCAAGCAGCAGGGGCACGAGCGTGACCAAAACGTCGCTCACGCGCCGCAAGGCCAAGAACAGAATCAGCGTAATTGATATGAGCGCGAGCGTGGCCGCCTGGAGAAAGGCGCTTACGATGGTCCTCGCCGATTCCTGGATGAGAATGGGCGTGCCGGTCGCCTCCGGCGCAACGGTTAATACCGTGGCCGCGAAGCGGCGCATCGACGCATTGTCGTTCTGGTCGCCTTTGGGCCGCACCTCGATGCGGGCACGGCCGTCCGCCGCGATCCAGTCGTGGCGCAGGTCCTCCGGCAGTGTGTCAAGCGCAATGCGCTCGGGATGGAGACTAGCGCGGATCTCCTCGATGTGAAATTTGAGCCCGCTCAGTAACGTGCTCGCAACGGCCGTGCGCTGCGCCAAATCGGCCTGGGCCAAGGCCCTCAAGGAATTCGCGATCTTACGGCTCGCGGTGTCTGCCGGCTGATCTGGCAAGGCGAGGAAGGCGTCGGCGGCCTCATTGAGCGCCGACTGTGTCTCGGAATCGCTTGGCGCTGGATCGGCCTCCGGCGCATCGAGGGTCGGCCCAAGCAAAGCCGCGGTGTCGGCGATAGTGGCCAGCTTCTCATCCTGGTTATCGGGCACGAAGCTTTTCAGCGTGAGCGTGCCGGAGACCTCTGGCAGCTGGTCGAGGCGTCGCGCGAGCGAATCCGCCGCGCCAAGCGACGGCGCGAGCACATTTATCGCCGTGGGTGTCGTCGCGGGATCCCGCATCAGCTGGAGCAAGGTTGAAACCGACTCCACGTTGGCGCTGCGCAGGTTGAGCGGGTTGAAATCGAAGCTCAGATACTGGAACAGCGGAAGCCCGGCGATCACGGTCACGGCCGCCAGGATGAGGATCGGCACGCGGTGGCGCCCCATGAACCGATCCATAGGCGCAAGGCTGCGGTAGCCGATCGCGTCGGGCTCTGGCGGTGGCCGGAGCAGCATCAGGAGCGCAGGCAGCAACGTGATGCTAGTGAGAAAGGCGATGAGCATGCCGTTGCCGGCAATCAATCCAAGCTCAGAGACGCCCCGATAGTCGGTGGGTAGGAAGCTGTAGAAGCCCGCAGCCGTAGTGGCGGCGGCCAGCGTAAGCGGCTTTGCAACCGCGGCTGCCGCGGTGTCGAGCGCAGGTTCGAGCTTATCTTTGACGTGGCGCTCCCGCCGGTAACGCACTGCCACCTGGATTCCAAAATCTACGCCAATGCCGACGAATAGAACGGCGAAGGCCATCGAGATCGGGTTCAACGCACCGACGAGCGCAAGGCCGATGGCTGCCGTGATGGCTAAGCCGACGAAGAGGCTCAGTAGAACGGCAAGAATGACCCGGAATGAGCGGAGTGCGAACCAGAGAATGAGCAGCACCGCCGCCGCCGTCAGAACGCCGTTAAGGAGTGCACCCTCGGCCAGGGTCCCGAACTCTTCATCCGCTATGGCAACAGGTCCGGTCAGGCGGACGTTAAAGCCTTCGTTCGGCACAAGACCAAGGGCGACCGCAGCGCCCCGAATTCGGTCGGAGGTCGCGGCGCCCGGCCGCAGCGCGCTGAAATCGAGTACCGGCTTCACACGGATGAAGCGGCGGAGGTCCGTTGCGGCGGGCGCTTCGCCCGTCATCAGCTCAGTCCAGGAGAAGGAAGCGGGATGGCCCTGCAGCGCCATATCGACGGTACTCGAGAGGAGCGTAAGAGGCTTGGCGAAATCCTTGAGCTCGGTGGCCCCTGCCTGCATACCTTTTGGAATGAAGGCGAGCGCTTCCGCCAGCCCGTGTAAGCTCGGATCGGCCGCAAGCGTGCCCAAGAAAGGCTGCGCGCGGATGAGCTGGTCGGTTGTGCGCCGCACTTCCTCGGGCGCCAGGAAAAGGAGGCCATTCCTCTCAAAGAATGCGCCGCCTTCAACTTCCTGCACCGCCTGGAAGTTGGGCTTATCCTCGGCAAGCTTGGCGGCCAAGCGCCTTGCGCCAACCCTGGCCAGTTCGGGCGTGGCGCCGTCCACCACCACTAGAATCGTGTCCACCTGTTGCGGAAATGCCGCATCGAGCTGCAATTCGCGCTGCCGCCAGGGGAGCTTCTGCGAGATGAGCTGGCCGGTGTCGGTATGAATCGCGAAGTTTTTGTAGGTGTAGAGGCCAGCGCCGACAGCCATTGTCGAGGCAACAATGACTGTCAAGGCCGGACGCCGGTAGCAGGCCCTAATAACGTTGACGATCATGGTCTCAAGCATGGTGCAGTCGTTTTGAGGTTGCGTGCATGGTGCCGCCCGTAGAAGTGTCTTGACCGCCTCCCGCTGTAGCGGGTTAATCCGCGCACTGGCTCGGGGCAAATGGTCACAAAGCGGTTCGGCTCATGAAGGTTATCTTGGCGCAACCGAGGGGATTCTGTGCCGGCGTCGTCAGGGCGATTGAGATTGTAGAGCGAGCGCTAGAGAAATTCGGTCCGCCCGTTTATGTCCGCCACGAGATAGTCCATAACCGGCACGTCGTCGAGAGCCTCAAAGCCAAGGGAGCGCGCTTCGTGGAGGACCTGTCTGAAGTTCCGCCAGGCGCCGTAACGGTCTTCAGCGCGCATGGAGTCTCTCGCGCCGTCGAGGAGGACGCCGAGGCGCGGGGCTTGTCGGTCCTAGACGCGGTCTGTCCTCTTGTTGCAAGGGTCCACCTTGAGGGCCAACGCTATATCAATGAAGGCCGCATCGTGATCCTCATTGGTCATGCCGGGCACCCCGAAATCGAGGGCACCATGGGTCAGCTCAAGGGTGAGGTGCATCTTGTCCAAACGATGGACGACGTCGACCGGCTCGCGATCTCTCCCGAAGCACCTGTCGCCTATGTCACTCAGACGACGCTGAGCGTGGACGATACTCGGGCTACTATCGCGGCCGTCAAGAAGAGGTTCAAGGATGTCATTGGCCCCGAGACTCGTGACATCTGCTACGCCACTCAGAACCGACAAACGGCCCTGCGGGAGCTCGCCAAAGTGGTGGAGCTGATCCTCGTCGTCGGCGCCAGCAACAGCTCGAATTCAAACCGGCTGCGCGAAATCGGGTCGGAGGCGGGCGTCCCAAGCTACCTTGTCGCCGATAGCACCGAGCTGAAGGACGCGTGGTTTGCCGATAAGAGCGCGGTTGGCATCACCGCCGGTGCGTCAGCGCCCGAACGGCTGGTCGACGACGTCATCCATACTCTCCGGCGCTTGGGACCCGTCGAGGTATCGACGCTCGGAGACGTCGAGGAAAAGATTCACTTCCGGCTTCCGCGCGAACTCGTGGGAGCATAAACCGGTTTCCGGAGGTCGCTGCGCGACCACCGCCATGGAGCCCTTCATGGGAATTCCGCTCGGTCAGGCGCTTACAGTTGGTGCGTATGTCGTTCGGCAGCATTTGAGCGGCCGGAAGCGCTATCCGCTGGTGTTGATGCTTGAGCCGCTGTTTCGCTGCAACCTCGCCTGCGCGGGCTGCGGCAAGATCGATTATCCCAATAAGATCCTGGACCAGCGTCTATCGGTCGCCGACTGCATGCAGGCTATCGATGAATGTGGCGCGCCGGTGGTCGTACTCGCCGGTGGCGAGCCGCTCTTGCACCGGGAGCTCCCAGAAATTGTGAGCGGCGCTCTTGGCAAGGGCAAGTACGTCACCGTCTGCACCAACGCATTGTTGATGGACAAGAAGCTGGATCAGTATCAGCCCCACCGCCACTTCAATTGGTCCGTGCATCTCGATGGTGACAGGGAGATGCATGACCGGTCCGTGTGCAGGTCGGGGGTTTACGACCGTGCCGTTTCCGCGATTGGCGCAGCGAAGGCCAAGGGCTTCCGGGTGAATATCAATTGCACGCTGTTCAGCGATGCCGTCCCCGAGCGTGTGGCGCGCTTCTTCGATGAGGTCGTGACGCTCGGCGTCGACGGCATCACGGTCTCGCCGGGCTACGCCTATGAGCGCGCACCGGACCAGCGGCATTTCCTCAATCGCACAAGGACGAAGCAGCTGTTCCGAGACATCTTCCGGCATCAAGAGCGAAAGCGTCGCTGGTCGCTGTTTCAATCGGGGCTGTTCCTCGATTTCCTCGCCGGCAATCAGAGCTATCACTGCACCCCCTGGGGCAATCCGACTCGCACCGTGTTCGGCTGGCAGCGCCCCTGCTACCTGCTCGGCGAAGGCTACGCCAGAACCTTCAAAGAGCTGATGCAGGAGACCGAGTGGGACAAATATGGCACCGGCAATTACGAGAAGTGCGCCGATTGCATGGTGCATAGCGGCTACGAGGCCACGGCGGTTATGGATTCCGTAACCAGGCCGTGGAAGCTCGCCAAGCTCGCCCTGGCTGGGATCAAGACCGAGGGACCGATGGCGCCTGACATTCCGCTCGGTCGCCAACGGCCGGCGCATTACGGTTTCTCAAAGCATGTCGAGCGCAAATTAGCCGAGATCGCGGAAGCCGAGTCGCGACCCCAACAGATCGCTGCAGCGGAGTAGTGCGACAAGCGCGTGGCCCGCATCCGCTGCAAGCCGCACAAGCGCCGGCAGTTGGCGTGGGCTCCTAGCCAAAGATACAAGCACAGCGCCAATCTCGATCCTTCCATCCGGCCTCAGGCCAGCAAGAGCCGCTAGCGGCACTTCGCGCTCCACCGGATCCGCGATCACGCGTAAAACGGCGAATGGCAAGCCGACCTCGGCGGCAAGCCCTGCAACGACGTGGCTCTCCATATCGGCCGCAGCAGCTCCGGTCGCTTGGTGCAGCGACCGCTTTTCCGAGGAGCGCGCCAGCGGCCGATCGACGCCGGCGATCGTGACGAGATGGGCGCCGCCGATCGTTTCTTTGATGCCTGTGATCCAATCCGGATCGGCGGAGTAGGAGATGCCGCTATAAACGACCTCGCGGCCGATAAGGCAGGCCCCCGCCGAGCATTCCGGTGCAAGACCGGCGGCAATGCCGAAGCTGATGATGGCCTCGCCTCCTTCCACAATCGATTGCCGAAGAAGGCGATCGAGCCGCCGAGCGGCGCCGTCGCCGCCTACGACGGCTCTGACGCCTCCAGATCGCGCCGCAATGCGTGCCTCGCTGCGGAGGCCGGTCGCCGCAATCACGAAGCCCCCGCCCTTCTCGGTCACATCCCGGCCAGACGTGAGGTGGCGTGGGCAGCCTTCAGATTGCGGTAGCGAGCAAGCGCCCACAGCGGGAAGAAGTTCGCGTAACCGTGATAGCGAAGGTAGAACACGCGCGGGAAGCCGGTCGCGGTGAAGCGCTGCTCATTCCAAAAGCTGTCCTCTCCTTGGTGCGCCAGGAGATAGTCGACGCCTTTTGCGACAGAGGGATGGTCGACTTCGCCGGCGGCCATGAGCCCAAGCAGCGCCCAGGACGTTTGCGACGCCGTGCTGGGCGCTGTCTCGTGTCCGCGATAGTCGAGCTTGTAGCTTTCCCCGCCTTCACCCCAGCCGCCATCTGGATTTTGAATTGAAAGCAACCATTGCACGGCCTCCCGCACCTCAGGCGAGGCGGAGTCGACGCCGGCCACGTTAAGCGCGCAGAGCACCGACCAGGTGCCGTAGATGTAATTCATGCCCCAGCGGCCATACCAGCTGCCGTCATTCTGCTGGGTCCGAAGCAGATATGCGATGGCCTTATCGAGTGCCTCGTTCTTGCCGCGCGTTGCCCCGAGCTGCGCGAGCATCGAGACGCAGCGTGCGCTGACATCGGCGGTAGGAGGATCCAACAGCGCACCGTGGTCCGAGAAGGGGATCTGATTGAGATAGGAATATTCGTTGTCAGCATCGAAGGCAGCCCAGCCGCCATTCTTGCTCTGTAGGCCGATAACCCATTCCTGCCCGCGCGCTATCGCCTCTTCAAATGCACCACGAGTTTCATTCGGCATGTGGACCAAGGCACGATCCATGGCCATGACCACCACGGCGGTGTCGTCGAGATCCGGGTAGTGGGGGTTTGTGTATTGAAAGGCCCAGCCGCCCGGCCGGATGCCGGGGCGGCTCGCGGCCCAATCTCCGACCGTATCGAGAACCTGCAACGGGCGCAACCACTCGAGGCTCGACAAGGCACGCCGCTCGCAGTCCTTGTTACCAATCTCGAGCAGTGTATGAGCGGCGAGCGCCGTGTCCCACACAGGCGAGAGGCAGGGTTGGCAATAGGCCTCGTCCTGCTTGACCATCAGTAATTTGTCGATCGCTGCTCGCGCCGTGCGGACATTTAGGTCGTCTTCCGCATAGCCGAGCGCGTCGAACATCAAAAGTGAATTGACTATGGCGGGAAAGATCGCGCCGAGCCCGTCTTCGCCGTTCAGCCGTTGACACACAAATTGAACCGCTTTCCCGATGGCATGGGCACGAACCATCCTCGGGAGATAAGGTTCGACCAAGCGCAAGATTCTGTCGATGCCGTTGAACACTTGAGCCCAGGACCCAGTCTGATGCGCGCCTTTCGGCCAATGCCGGACATCGTAAGGTGGCGTGGCGAAAAGTTCGGAGAGGCCTATGCCACGCGGATTACGCGCCCGCGGCTTGATCGCGTTCAGCACCATCAGCGGCACGAGCACCGTGCGTGCCCAATAGGAGACCTTGTCGAGATGGAACGGGAACCAGCGCGGCAGAAGCATGATTTCAACAGGCATTACCGGCACCGCGCGCCAAGGAACGGCACCATAAAGAGCGAGCAGGTTGCGAGTGAACACATTGCTGTTGGCGGCGCCCCCCTTCGCCAGGATCCAGTTGCGCGCGCGCATCATGTGCGGCGCGTCGACCAGGTCTCCAATCATCTTCAGCGCGAAATAGGCCTTGACGCTGACGCTCACGTCCGAGGTGCCGGCATGGAACAGCGGCCAACCGCCGTCCGCGGACTGAATACGCCGGAGATAGCACGCGATCTTGCCTTCAAGCTCGGCATCCAGGGGCTCGCCGCGATAATGGCGCATCAGCACGTATTCGGAGGGAATCGTTGCATCGGCCTCAAGCTCGAAGACGAAATGGCCGTCGGCCCGCTGTAGCGCGCAAAGAGCCCGGGTAGCCGAGGCGATCGAATCCTCCAGCCTGGAATTTGCGCTATCCGGCGCAGGTTGGGGCGAGAGGGTCCGCAGTTGGGCCGCCGTCATTGCATCCCTCTTACGTCCACTTCAACGCCTGGCTTGCGCTGCTATCCGTACTAGGCGCGCCGCCTCATTGCCGGATCGGATCGCACCCTCAATGGTGGCAGGGAGATCCGTTGCCGTCCAGTCGCCGGCGATAAATAGATTTCTCCAACGGGTCTGCGATCGGGGCCGGTTTAAATTCTCTTTCGGAAGCGCAGCAAAAGTGGCGCGGCGCTCCTTGATGATATGCCAGGGCGGCAGAGTCTCGTTCAGGCTCGTCAGCTTCAGCACGTCTTTCCAGACCTCTTCCGCCAGCGCCTCACGAGGCACCCCGATCCATCGGTCCGCGGCACTTATGGTGGCAGAAAGCCGGTCGGGGAAGGCGAACAGCCATTCCCCCGTTCCATTGACGATGCCAGTGATGGTCGGGAGCGTCCGGGGGGGCTTGCGCTTGAAATGCACGTTGACAATGGCACGGAAGGTCTTTGGCGCGGGCAACTCCGGCATAAGCAGAGCGGCCACCGGCGCGGGCACCGCGAGGATGACTGCGTCGCTTGGAGCAAGGCTGACTGCATCCT
>DASPOV010000213.1:0-5334 GCA_035625815.1 Methyloceanibacter sp. | reverse complement strand
GCGCCTTACCCCGCGCTGACTGGTGGAAGCCTGCCAATCACTGTAGACAAGAACGCGGATCGGCTTCATGACAGTTGGCACGGCACCCTGACCTTGGCTGGCCGGGAATCCCTTAGTTTCGGGCATTTTTGGCCCTGAGATATAGTGGCCTTGTCCATTACGAACTTTATCCAGTCTCCCCAGCGTTTGGCGCGCAGCTTGATGCGGGGGAGATCCTCTCGGAGGCGTCGTGGAGACCTCGAGTGGCGCTAACCCCGACCTTATTTACTCGCTCCGCCGTGTGAGCGAGAGCGCGGCGCTTGCTGCGTTCGACTGGATCGGGCGTGGCGACGGCATGGATGGCGGCCGCGCGGCCCTCGACGCCATGCTTGCTGCACTCGCTGAGGTGGATATCGACGCGGTCGTGGTGATCGGCGAGGCTGGCAAGGGCGAAGCCCCCCAGCCTTCGCGCGGTGAACGCCTCGGGCGTCCCGAATCGACGTTCAAGGCCGACATCGCCATGGACCCCGTGGAAGGCACGAGCTATCTCGCGAGAGGCCAGACCAATGCCCTTGCGGTGCTGGCAGTCGCCCCGCGCGGCGCCATGATGAACCCGGCGCCAGCCTTCTATATGGAGAAGTTTGTGGCGCCCCCTGCCGCCCGCGGCAAGATCGACCCCCACTGGACCACCGGGCGCAAGCTCAGGATTCTCGCCGAGGTGCTCAACAAGGAGGTCTCGCAACTGACCATCTACGTGCTGGAAAAGCCGCGCCACCGCGAGTTGATCGATGACATTAACAGGGCGGGCGCCCGCGTAGCGCTTTATCCGGCCGGCGATGTCGCTGGAGCTCTGGTCGCGGCCATCCCAGGCTCCGGGATCGACGCCCTAATGGGAACGGGTGGCACGCCTGAAGGCATCATGTCGGCATGCGCCGTGCGTGGCCTTGGCGGAGAGTTTCTGGCCCGTATCGATCCCCAACTTCACACTGAGACCAAGGCCGTAAGGGACGCAGGTATCAGCACATCGCGTTGGTATACCCGCGACGAGCTCATAGCCTCGGACCATGTGTTTTTTTGCGCTACCGGCATTACCACTGGCCTGATGGTGGAGGGGGTGGAGCGCACCCGTACTCACTACAAGGTGCAGACCATGATGGTGACCGGGGCGACGGGTGAACGGCAGATCATCACCAGTCACCTGCCGCTTGAGCGAATGAGTCCGGCACAAAGTGCCGCGCGTGACGTTGCATAAAGTGTTACGTAAATAAAAAACGTAAGTGCGGGAGCAGGAAATGCCGAAGCGGGTTGAGCACCCGATCATTTTGGGAATCGTCGGCGATTCAGCGTCGGGAAAAACGACGCTGTCGGCGGGCGTCGCCCAGATTCTGGGCGAGGACCGCTGCACCGTGCTTTGCACCGACGACTACCACCGCTACGACCGCCGCGAGCGCGCGGAGATGGGCTTGTCAGCCATCGATCCGCGCGCGAACTATCTCGATATTTTGGAACAGGCATTGCGTCATTTCCGTGAAGGCGATTCGATCCTGAAGCCGATCTACGACCACCGGGACGGAACCTTCGGTCGGCCGAAATATCTAAAGCCCAAGGAGTTCGTCATCGCCGAAGGCCTGCTCGGCTATACGACACGGGGCATGCGCGATTGCTATGACGTGAAGATCTATCTCGATCCCGACGAGGATCTCCGCATCAAGTGGAAGCTCCATCGAGATACGACCAAGCGCGGCTACCGCCGGGAAGAGGTGCTGGCGTCGCTGGAAAAGCGGAGAGAAGACGCCCCGAAATACATGCATCCGCAACGCACCTTCGCCGACATCGTCATTCACTTCCAGAAGCCGCGAAGCGCGAACGGCTCCGACACCCAACTCGACGTGCGTCACATCTTGCGCCCCACCCTGCCGCACCCCGACTTCTCGCCGCTGTTCGACGGGTCGAGCAACGCTGGCCTGCGTCTTGAACTTTCTCGCGACCGCGACGGGAAGCCGGTCGATGTGCTCGAGATCAACGGCAATATCTCCGACCAGCGCGCCGAGCGCATCGAAGACCTGCTATGGAATCTGATCCCGGAGGCGGGGCACTTGCGCGACCAGGTTGGATGCATCGACGTTACTAATGGCTCCGCCCCCAGGAGCCACCCGCTTGCGCTTACGCAGCTTCTCGTCGGCTACCACGCCGTTAAGGCGGCGATGGGCGTCCGGGCCTATTAGAGTTTTTGGAGCCGAGACATCGAGATGGCTAAAGCTTTGCAGCAGGGTGAAGCATTACCCGAGGCGACCCACCAGGACATGGCGAACGCCATCCGGGCGCTCGCCATGGATGCGGTACAGAAGGCCGATTCTGGCCATCCCGGCATGCCCATGGGCATGGCCGATGTGGCTACGGTGCTGTTCACACGCTTCTTGAAATTCGACGCCGTGCATCCTGAATGGCCGGACCGCGATCGCTTCGTGCTGTCCGCCGGTCACGGCTCCATGCTGCTCTATGCGCTTCTCTATCTCACCGGCGTTCCGGGCATGGACATCGAGCAGCTCAAGCGCTTCCGTCAGCTCGGCTCGCGCACGCCGGGCCATCCGGAATATGGCCATGCGCCCGGTATCGAGACCACCACCGGGCCGTTGGGGCAGGGGCTTGGCAACGCAGTCGGCATGGCCCTCGCCGAGCGGCTGCTCAACAAGCGATATAACGATGAGATCGTGGATCACCACACTTATGCCATGGTTGGCGACGGCTGCCTCATGGAGGGCATCAGCCAGGAGGCAATCTCGCTTGCCGGACATCTCAAGCTCGGCCGCCTGATCGTGCTCTTCGACGACAATCACATTTCCATCGACGGACCGACCAGCCTGTCAGTTTCCGACGATCAGCTCGAGCGCTTCAGGGCGTCACGCTGGCACACGGCGCGGGTCGACGGTCACGATCCCGAAGCAGTAGCGCTCGCCATCGAAAATGCGAAGGCGGTGACCGACCGGCCGTCGCTCATCGCCTGCCGCACCATCATCGGATATGGCGCGCCGGCCAAGCAGGGCACCGCCGCGACCCATGGTTCGCCACTTGGCGAGGAAGAGATCAAAGGCGCGCGCGAGCGACTCAGCTGGCCCCGAGCGCCCTTCGACGTGCCACAACCGATTCTGGCGAACTGGCGCGCGGTCGGCACGCGCCACGCCGCAGCTTTTGAGCGCTGGCAAGCCGCGGTAAAGCGCCTCGACGCTGGCGCCCGCCAGCATCTGACCGATCCGATCGATGCTGAGGTGAGCGGCAAGATAGCCGCGGTGGTGAGCGCGCTCAAAACCGATTTCAGCCGCGATGCTGCCAAGCTCGCCACGCGCCAGTCCTCACAGAAGGTGCTGGAGAAGCTCGTGCCTGTCGTGCCTGGGCTGATCGGCGGTTCTGCAGATCTCACCGCTTCGAACGGCACGCTCACCAAGCTGCACACCATCATCAAGCCCGGCGACTTCTCCGGCAACTACGTCCATTACGGCGTGCGTGAGCACGGCATGGCCGCGGCCATGAACGGGCTCGCGCTGCATGGCGGCATCGTTCCCTACGGCGGCACCTTTCTTGTCTTCTCCGATTACTGCCGCCCATCGATCAGACTGTCGGCGCTCATGGGTAAGCGGGTCATCTATGTCATGACCCACGATTCGATTGGTCTCGGCGAGGATGGCCCGACCCATCAGCCTGTCGAGCAATTGGCGGCCTTGCGCGCCATGCCCAACATCAACGTCTTCCGCCCGGCCGACTCGGTCGAATGCGCCGAATGCTGGGAGATTGCGTTTCAAACCGGGGCAACGCCCTCGATCGTCGCGCTCACCCGGCAGGGTTTGCCTCTGCTCAGGACCGCACACACTGGCGAGAACCTCTCAGCCAAGGGCGCCTACGTGCTTAGCGAGCCAAAGGGACGCCGGGACGTAACCCTGATTGCCACAGGCTCGGAAGTGTCACTTGCTGCCACAGCCGCCAAGGAGTTGAGCGGGGACGGAATCGAGGCTGCCGTGGTGTCTATGCCCTGCTGGGAGTTGTTCGAAGGTCAGGATCAAGGTTATCAGGATGCCGTTCTTGGCAGCGCGCCTCGCGTGGGTGTTGAGGCCGCGGTCGAATTTGGATGGCAGAAATGGCTTGGACCCAAAGGCATTTTCGTAGGAATGCATGGATTTGGAGCTTCTGCTCCGGCCGAGGAGCTTTATAAACATTTCGGAATCACGGTGGCGGCGGTTATGACCGCGGTCCGCGATGTCATTGGCAAATTACAATAAGCGAGGTAAGGCAAACAGCGCCAGTGCCAGCAAGACGGGGGGCCCCAGCTGGACTGCCCATCGAGTTAAGGAGCGCCTTGCCGATTGGAGCTTGGGCATCGGCACGGTTCAAACCGCGTGCGAGGCATTCGCGGAACGCCTGCGAATTTCCGAGCTCCGCCGGCAACATTCGTCTAGTGCAGTGTCGGCATGAGCGAACAGGATTATTGAAGCTCTGAAACCTCATGGTCCATTGTGACCGGCTGTCATGGTCGCAAAATTCGGGCGCCAGCCGCTAAATCCCCCGTAACTGTTCTTGGCGTTCGCATCGGCGCAAACCAGCACCTTAGCGCCACGCCCATACCCGGCTATTGCGACAAGGCGGCGGTGAGCTTGTCGTAATTTTTCGTCACGAGCTCGATATTGGCGGGGATTTTCACCGGCACGGGGGGTGATTTCAGTTCCGCCCGTAATTCTTCGAGCTGTTCCTTTTTGTCATTCGGCGCCACCGTCTTGTCGTTCTCGACTGAGGGCGATCTCCTTTTTGATAACGGCTTCTGCGTCAACATATTTTTTGGTATCAGGATCGATTCCGCCCATTACCAGGCCGATGTTACCGGCAATATCATCGTATTCGTCATAATTCGCGAGCATGTATTTCTTGGCCACAGCTTCGAGCTGCTCCATAACCTTGGGATCTGGTTTGTCCCCCTCAGGCGCCTTGGCGACGATCGCCTCGACATCCTTCTGCGCAGCGAGGAAGGCGTCGATCTGTGCATCGGTGAGCGCGATCTGTTTGACCTCATCGAGCGACGGGGCTTCTTGCGCAAGGACATTTTGACTCAATGCGGCAAAGGTCAACGGCGCCGTGAGCGCCATGCTCAAAGCCATCACGAAGAGGCGAATGGTGACGCGCATGAGAAGGGAGTCTCCTTAGAGCTGCTGGGAATTGGACCGCTTTAGACGATGATCGCGAAATCAAAGTCATCGGACGAAGGTTGTGCATTAAATATAAGGTATAAATCGGACGACAAGACGCGGAATACCGGTTTTCGTTTTTTTGCGGCGGTGTCACACGGGGGTCTTTTGCGCGTTGCGTGAACTG
>DASPOV010000212.1:0-2857 GCA_035625815.1 Methyloceanibacter sp. | reverse complement strand
GCTCAAAATGGGTCACGAAGGGACGAATATAGGCCCAAAGTGCGGGGGGAGAGGAATACTTTGGATTAAAAATTGGTCACGATAGTGTGCTTTATCTTCTAAATGGCGCTGAGCAACGCCAGGCTTGACTGGTCACGTATGAGATGGTGGAGGCTGCCTCAAGATGGACAGGCAAGACAAAAAGAGCATCCCCGTAGCACTCGGCGAGGTTCACGGCAAATCTGCGCTCGCGGGACGCCGTGCCGCTCAAGACTGTGGGGATATTGGCCTGAAGATCGGGCGCGATGGCGTTTGGTATTATCAGAATAGCGTCATCGGACGTAAGCCGTTGGTCAAGCTTTTTGCCTCTGTGCTGAGACGAGAGAATGACGACCAATACTATCTCGTGACCCCGGCCGAGAAGGTTCTGGTTCACGTCGAGGATGCGCCCTTTCTCGCCGTGGAGATGACGATCGGGGGCGGGGGCAAGCAGCAGCGCCTCGGCTTCCGCACTAATCTCGACGACGTGGTCGAGGCCGGTCCCAAGCATCCTTTGACCTTTCGCCCAGAGAGGAATGGAAGCTTCACCCCCTTCGTGCTCGTGCGTGACGAGCTGAAGGCGCGGCTCACCCGGCCCGTCTATTATGAGCTGGTCGCCGCCGCGGTTAACGAGGGGAAGGGCGACAAGCGCGAGCTCGGGGTGTGGAGCGGCGGGACCTTCTTTCCTTTTCCGGTGCCCCGGCCTCCCGCAAGCCTTGAGGCGCACGGCGACGCTGCGCCGCTCGCTTTATAGGACCACCGCAGCTATGGTGCTGGGGCTGTCCCTGGCCAAGGCGTGATCACGATGCTCCGCATCGCCCTTATCGACATCTTCATGTTCTCCCTCCCATTTCTGATCTACGGCGCCTATATGCTTGCAGCCAAGGGCGCGGCGCCCGCGGATGCATGGCATTCCGCGCCGGTCTTCTGGCTGCTCGCGGCGGGATGCGGACTCTTGCTGATCACCATGGCGACATTGATCCAGTTTTCCGGAGGCAAACCCGGCGGCACCTACCATCCGCCAAGCTACGAAAATGGGGTCATCAAGCCCGGCACAATCGACTGACAGCTAAACCCCGATGATTGCACACGATGTTGAGTGCCGCTCCGAGGCTCCCTCGGTTGCCGACGCAGAGTGGCTGAAGTGGCGGAAGACGAGGGCGGTGTTTGCTGCCCTGGGGCCGGACGGGATCGAGACGCGCGCCGTGGGCGGAGCCGTGCGCAATACGTTGCTCGGATTACCCGTCACCGAAATCGATCTTGCCACCACGGCAGAGCCGGACAAGGTGATCGCCCTTGCCGCGCGGGCTGGGCTCAAGACCGTGCCGACTGGGATCGATCACGGCACAGTCACGATCATCGCCGACGGTGCCCCGTTCGAGGTCACTACGCTCCGGCGAGACGTGGAGATGTTTGGCCGCCACGCCAAGATCGCCTACACCACATCCTGGGAGGAGGACGCGAAGCGGCGCGACTTCACGCTCAACGCGCTCTACGCTGATCGGGACGGCAGGGTCTTCGATCCGCTTGGCGGCTACGATGATCTGAGGGCCGGCCGCGTGCGTTTCATCGGCGACGCCGAGGCGCGCATCAAGGAAGACTATTTGCGCATCCTCCGCTTCTTCCGCTTCGACGCCTATTATGGCAAGGGGAACATGGATACCGCTGGGCTCGATGCCTCGGTAAAACTGCGCGGAGGGCTTGAGCAGCTTTCGGCCGAGCGGATCGCCGGCGAACTGCGGCGCATCTTTATCGCTCCTCAAGCCGCGCGCGCCGTCGAAGCGCTATACGACTATGGACTCCTTACTGGCGTGCTTGGTGGCGTGCCGCGGCTTAAGCGCCTCGAGAGACTGATGGCGATCGAACAGGCAAATGGATCAGCGCCGGACGCTGCGCTCAGGCTCGCGGCGCTTGCGGTTTTTGTGAGCGAGGATGTTGCACGTCTTGCTGAGCGCTTGCGGTTGTCCAATGCGGAACAGGCCGTGCTCGCGCTTGCGACTCGGACTCGGGAAGGTGTCGGTTTAGGCTTGCCACATGAGGCGGCGGCAAAGTCCGTCCTCTATCGCCTCGGTCCAAATTACCGATCCTCTTTGCTGCTAACCTGGGCGGACTTAGGCGTTTCTGCTGACGATGCAAGCTGGTGCCAGGCACTCGCATTGCCTGAGCGATGGCAACCGCCGAGCTTCCCGCTTGGGGGCAACGATGTCATGGCGCTTGGCGAGATCAAGGGGCCCGAGATTGGCCAGGTTTTGCGGTCCATTGAGCAGCATTGGATCGAGACTGGGTTCGTGCTTGATCGCGACGAGCTTCTCGCTAACGCCCGCGCACTCATTGCCGCCCGGGGCTGAGACTGTCTAGTGCAGGACAAGCCGAACGAGGCTGATATCGGTCGCGGCGAGAGCGAGCGACACTGGGGTGATCGCGTCCGCGCATCTGTCCCGTGGCCGTGCCCACCTCGCTGTCGAGGAACTCACGAAAGCTTGTGTCGCGCTGACGCCATCGCGCGTCTTCAATCCATAGGTCGCGGTGCTCAGGAGTGCGAAGAATGAAGAGCAGCGTGACGATGACGAGGTCCCAGTCCACTTCACCGCCGCGCGCGAAACTCACCCAGGTCGCGGCAAGGATGCTGCGCGATGGCGTTAGCGCAACACACGCTTTCGTGAGTTCCTCGACAGCGAGGTGGGCACGGCCACGGGACCGATGCGCGGGCGCGAGGTCTTGCTGGAGATCGCGGTCACCCCACTGTCGCTCGCTCTCGCCGCGACCTATATCAGCCTCGTTCGGCTTGTCCTGCACTAGACAGTCTCAGCTCCGGGCGGCAATGAGTGCGCGGGCGTTC
>DASPOV010000211.1:0-8269 GCA_035625815.1 Methyloceanibacter sp. | reverse complement strand
GACAGGGATTTGGACCGGTTGACCCTGACGATCGGCGGCATCGCGAGCGGCGACTATCCAGTGGAAGTGTATGCGTTGGGCGCCAGTAGCGCCCCCCAGCCCGGGCAGCGTTTCATGTTTCACGTAGAGGCGTCTGCTGGGCCTACCGCGGTGCTGTCCACCGGCGCGTCGGGAGCCCTTTTCAACATGGCGCTTGGCACTGCACCGGAACAGCCGGCGCCGACTAGAGAGGCATCCCCACTCATGGCGCGCGCGATGCGCCTGCTCGGCGAGGGCGATATCGCCGGAGCACGACTCCTGTTCATGCATCTTGCCGAGCAAGGCGAAAGTGACGCTGCCTACGAGCTTGCGCGCACCTTCGATGCGGAAGTCTTGACGCAACTTGGTGCGAGGGGCCTGGACTCGGACCCGACGCGGGCCGTGGGTTGGTACGAACGGGCCTCGGAGACTGGCAGCACGAAAGCCGCCGAGCGCCTGAAGATCCTCGCTAGCCTCTCAGACTAGCTTGAGGTGGGCCGCAGCTGCTACCGAGGGACGAAATCGGGGGGACCGGCGGCTGCGGCCCAACGTCTTTTAAATGACGTGGCGGCGCCTTAGCTCAGCGAGCAGGGTGTCGGCGAGCGCTTCCGCACCCGTATCGCTGGTGTTCAGCGAAAGCTCCGGCTGCTCCGGCACTTCATAATCGGAATCGATGCCGGTGAAGTGGCTGATCAGCCCCGCCCGCGCCTTGCAGTAGAGCCCTTTCGGATCGCGCGCCTCGCACACCTCAAGCGGCGTATCGACATATACCTCGACGAACTCGCCCTCCTGGAACAGCTCGCGCGCCATGCGCCGCTCGGAACGGAAAGGCGAGATAAACGACACCATGACGATCAGGCCAGCCTCCACGAACAGCTTCGCCGTCTCGGCCACGCGGCGAATGTTCTCCACCCGGTCTGCATCGGTGAAGCCCAGATCCTTGTTAAGGCCGTGGCGGATATTGTCGCCGTCGAGCACATAAGTATGCCGCCCGAGCGCGTGCAGCCGCTTCTCTAGCATATTGGCGATGGTCGACTTGCCGGAGCCCGATAGCCCGGTGAACCAGAGCACGCAAGGTTGTTGGCCCTTCAGCCGCGACCGCGCCGTCTTGTCGATAGAAAGAGTCTGCCACTGGATGTTGGTCGCACGCCGCAACCCGAACTCAATCATGCCGGCGGCGACCGTCCCATGAGTAAAGCGGTCGATCAGGATGAAACTCCCGGTCTCGGCGTTCTCGGCATAAGGGTCGAACACGAGCGCCTTGCCAGTGCTCAAATTGCACAAGCCGACCTCGTTCAGCTCAAGCGTCTTGCCCGCCACATGGTCGAGATTGTCGACATTGAGTTTGTATTTCAGACTCGAAATGGTGGCCGTCGTAGTCTGGCACCCGCATTTGATGGCGTAGGTGCGGCCGGGCAGCATCGGCTCCTCGTCGAACCAGACAATGCGCGCTGCAAGCTGGTCGGCAATCGCAGGCGCCTCCTCCAAACCGGAGATGATGTCGCCCCGGCTAGCATCGATCTCCTCGGCAAAAGTGAGCGTGACAGCGTCTCCCCGATGCGCAACGCTAAGGTCTCCATCGGCCGTCACGATGCGCGCCACATGCACGCGCTTGGCGGACGGCTGGATGACCACCTCGCAGCCGGGCTTGACCGAGCCGCTCGCTATCGTGCCAGCATAGCCGCGAAAGTCGAGATGCGGCCGGTTCACCCATTGCACGGGGAAGCGGAAGGGTTCTTCCTTCTCTTCCCCCGACACGTCCACGGTCTCGAGATGGCCGAGCAGCGTGGGACCTCGGTACCAATGCATATGGGGGCTGGGCGTTAACACATTGTCGCCTTTGAGCGCAGACACGGGGATACAGGTGAGGAGCTCAAAACCAAGCGGCTCGGCAAAGCTTCTGAAATCCTCGGCAATTGCGTCAAAGGCTGCCCGATCGAAATCGACGAGATCCATCTTGTTGACGGCAAGTGCGAGCTTGCGAATGCCGAGCAGCGAAGTGATGCAAGCATGGCGCCTGGTCTGGGTGAGCACGCCGCTCCTGGCATCGACTAATAGCACGGCGAAATCGCAGTTCGACGCGCCGGTCGCCATGTTGCGCGTGTACTGCACATGGCCTGGCGTATCGGCAACGATGAATTTGCGGCACGGTGTCGAGAAATAGCGATAGGCGACGTCGATGGTGATCTTCTGCTCGCGCTCCGCCTGCAGACCATCAACGAGCAGCGCGAAGTCGATCGCACCGCTGCCGCCCGGTCGCTTGGAATCGCGTTCGGCGCTTTTCAGCTGGTCGTCGTAGATCTGCGCTGAATCGTAGAGGAGCCGCCCGATCAGCGTGCTCTTGCCGTCATCCACGCTGCCGCAAGTGAGGAAACGTAACAGGCCGCGGTTTTCCTCCGCGGCGAGGCGGGCCTTGAGGCGCTCCTCGGCGCTGTCCCGCTGGCTATCGACGACACTCAAATGCGGCATCAGAAATACCCTTCCTGCTTCTTCTTTTCCATCGACCCGGCCTGATCGTGATCGATGACGCGACCCTGACGTTCCGACGAGCGCGCCGCAACCAGCTCCTCAATGATCTCAGGCACGGTCGTGGCATTCGACTCGATCGCGCCGGACAGAGGATAGCAGCCAAGTGTCCGGAAGCGCACGCGCCGCATCTCTGGCTTCTCGCCCGCATCCGTGGGAAAGCGATCGTCATCGACCATAATCAGCATGCCGCTGCGCTCGACCACTGGGCGCTCCGCCGCGAAATAGAGCGGCACCACCGGAATGTCCTCGAGATAAATGTAGGTCCACACGTCGAGCTCCGTCCAATTCGACAGCGGAAACACGCGCATGCCTTCGCCAGGTTTGATCCGCGTATTTGCAAGATGCCAGAGCTCCGGACGCTGCCGCTTCGGGTCCCAATTGTGGGCGGCGTTACGGAAGGAGAATACCCGCTCCTTGGCACGCGACTTCTCCTCGTCGCGCCGCGCCCCGGCGAAGGCCGCATCGAAGCCGTGGCGCTCCAGTGCCTGCTTCAAGCTTTGCGTCTTCATGATGTCGGTATACAGCGCGCTGCCATGGGTAATGGGTGAGATGCCATTGCGCACGCCCTGCTCGTTGACGTGCACCATGAGTTCGACGCCGAGACGCCGTGCCTCGCAATCACGGAAGGCGATCATCTCGCGAAACTTCCAAGTGGTGTCCACATGCAGGAGCGGGAATGGCGGCTTCGCTGGGTAAAACGCCTTCATGGCGAGATGCAGCATGACCGAGGAGTCCTTGCCGATCGAATAGAGCATGATTGGATGGCTGAATTCCGCCACCACCTCGCGCATGATCTGGATGCTCTCCGCCTCGAGCTGGCGCAGATAGGTTGAAAGTCTATGCTTCATGCGCGTGGCGCCCCTGCCATTTTTGCGGCCATGGGCCTTAGCATCTTAGGCTGGGCATGACAAATTCGGGGCGCTCCCGCCTTCTCCCATCTTTGCGCAAACGAACGCGAAATGCTAAGCCACGCCGCGATATCGAAGGACGATAGAACTGGCCCATGAATGACGAAAGTAAGGCTCAAACGCGCGGGCGAAGTGGACAAGCCAGCCCACCAGCGCTTGACAACGTGCGGATCGGGATCATTGGCCTTGGCTATGTGGGTTTGCCGCTTGCCGTCTACATGGCGCGTCACTTTCCCGTTAAGGGTTTCGACGTCAACGAGGCCCGGGTCGGCGAGCTGGCAAAGGGTCGCGATCGCACCGGCGAGGTGAGCGACGAGGAATTTGCTGCCGCCCGCGACATGTTCTTTACCGCCGACACCGAGGCACTCTCCGACTGCAACTTCTACATTGTGACGGTGCCCACCCCAATCGATAAGGCCAAGCGGCCTGACCTCACGGCGCTGATATGCGCAAGCGAAACGGTCGGGCGCGTGCTCTTTCACGGTGATGTGGTGGTCTATGAATCGACGGTCTATCCCGGCGCTACGGAAGAGGTCTGCGTGCCGATCCTGGCGCGCGCCTCAGGCCTCACCTTCAACCGCGATTTCTTCGTTGGGTACTCGCCGGAGCGCATCAATCCCGGCGACTTGCAGCACCGGCTCCCCAGTATCGTCAAGATCACTTCTGGCTCTACGCCGAAAGCCGCCGACCTGGTCGACAAGGTCTATGGTAGCGTGGTGACCGCTGGCACCCACAAGGTGAGCTCGATCAGGGTCGCTGAAGCCGCCAAGGTCATCGAGAACATCCAGCGCGACGTGAACATCGCGCTCGTCAACGAGCTCGCCATGCTGTTCAAGGACCTCGGCCTTGACACCCGCGAGGTGCTCGCCGCGGCCGGCACCAAATGGAATTTCCACTCCTATCGCCCTGGCCTCGTCGGCGGCCACTGCATTGGCGTCGATCCCTATTATTTGACCCACAAGGCGCAATCGATCGGCTTCCACCCTGAGATGATCCTCGCGGGACGCCGCATCAACGACGGCATGGCCGGCTTCGTCACTCGAGACATCATCAAGGCGATGCTTCAGCGCAAGCTGAAGATGGACGACGCCAAGGTGCTGGTCATGGGCTTTACCTTCAAGGAGAACATTCCGGATACCCGCAACACCAAGGTCGGTGACCTCGTGCGCGAGCTCGGCAGCTTTCTCACTGTGGTGGTGTTCGATCCGGTTGCCGACTGCGACGACGCTCTGCATGAATATGGCATCGAGATCGTGCAGGAGTTGCCCAACGAGCGCTTCCAGGCGGTCGTACTTGCGGTGAAGCATCGCGAGATCATGGGCCTTGGACGCAAGCGCCTTGGTGCCCTGCTCGCACCGGGCGGTCTCATCTACGACATCACCGGCGTGCTGAAGCCCGGCGAAAGCGACGCGCGCATCTAACTCGGGAAGGACGGTGGCTCCAGCGCAGCCGGCTCCTTCTCGCCCTTGCCATTCTGTGTCCTTGCAATCAGCTCCACCTTCCGCTCTTCCTGGAAATAGCGATAGGCGCTGAGTGGAATCAGGGCGAGATAGATTACCGAGCCCACAGCAAGCGTGAGCGAGGGATAGGTCAGGAGACAGGCGATGAAGAGTGCGACAAACACGAATACCGGCAGCACGTGCTCGCGCGCGATCTTCTGGCCGATCAGCTTGCCCGAGAAGGTCGGCACGCGGCTCACCATCAGAAGCGCGATGGCAAGCGTATAGATCAGAACTAGCGGAGTGAGAGTCGGCAGATGCAGGCCGAGGTCCTGCGCGTAGATCGGCAACAGAAGGATGATGGCGCCGGCCGGCGCCGGCACGCCGACGAAATAGCTATTCTTCCAGGCAGGTAAGTCCGAGCGCTCCAGCGCCACATTGAACCGCGCCAGTCTGAGCGCGGCACACACCGCATAGATGAGCACCACGATCCAGCCCATGCTGCGGAGATCGTCGAGCGCCCAGTTGAAGATAATGATGGCCGGCGCCACGCCGAAATTGACGAAGTCGGCTAGGGAATCGAGTTCGGCGCCGAACCGCGACGAGGCCTTGAGGAGCCGCGCGATGCGTCCGTCGATGCCGTCGAGAAACGCTGCGAAGACGAGCGCGGCGACGGCCAGGTCCCAACGATGCTCAATGGCCATACGGATTGCCGTCAACCCGGCGCAAAGCCCAAGCAAGGTGAAGATGTTCGGGATGAGCACCCGCGTCGGCACTTGACCGCGGGCGAGCACCCGTTGCTTAGGCTTGCGGTCGTCTCTGTCAGGATCGAAGGGAGGGAACATGGGACGAAAGACTCTCCACAATGCTGTGCACCTTATGCCCCGCCGACGCGTCGGTTGTCGGCAGCCGAAAACTCGGCCAGGACCGTCTCACCGCCGATCGCCGTCTGACCGGCCGTGACTAGAATCTCAGCGCTTGCCGGAAGATAGATGTCAACCCGGCTGCCGAAGCGGATCAGCGCGATACGCTCTCCGCCCGCCAGGCTAGTCCCCTCGCCTACGAAAGTCACGATCCGCCGCGCGATCAACCCGGCGATTAGTACCACGCCGATCTTCTCTCCCGCCGGAGTTTCAATCACCAACGCTCTGCGCTCATTCTCTTCGCTCGCCTTGTCGAGCTCGGCATTCAAGAACTTGCCGGGCATATAGGCGCTGTGGACCACGCGTCCCGCCACTGGGGCCCGTACCACATGCACGTCGAGAACGGAGAGGAACACCGAGACGCAAGTGAGTAGCGCTTCTCCAAGCGCAAGCTCTTTCGGCGGCACGACTGTTCCGATGTTCACGATCTTGCCGTCTGCAGAGCTCACCGCGCGGCCTGGGCGGGCAGGCGTCACCCGCTCCGGATCTCGGAAGAAATAGGCGCACGCCACGGTCGCGAGCACCGCGAGCCAGCCCAGTGGCGGCGCAAGGGTGAACAGGATCAGGGCCGCCACGGCAAAGCCGAGAATGAATTTGTGGCCGTCGCGATGGATCGGCACGAAGGCGCCAGTGATGCTATCGAGGATAGTGTGGCGATCATTCATGGCTCAGGTCACAGCGTCAGTTGCGGGCAAGGGCTTCGTCTTCCAGCCGCTCGGCGGCCCTCGACTCGAGCTCCGGCTCGTGATCGAGCACCTGCGCGAGCCGCTCGCGGGCTTGATCGGCCTCGCGCTGGCGGGCCCACAGGCTCGCAAAGAGGCCGCCACGAGAAAGCAGCTCAAGGTGAGTGCCCTGCTCGACAACCTCGCCATGGTCGAGCACGATGATGTTGTCGGCATGGACCACAGTGGAGAGCCGGTGAGCGATGACGAGCGAGGTGCGCTGCCGTGCAACCCGTTCGAGCGCGTCCTGGATCTCCTTCTCCGTGTGGCTGTCGAGCGCTGAGGTCGCTTCGTCGAGCATGAGGATCGGTGGGGCTTTGAGGATGGTGCGGGCGATGGCCACGCGCTGCTTCTCACCGCCGGAGAGCTTCAAGCCCCGTTCGCCGACCAGAGAATCGTAGCCTCGCGGCAGCGCCATGATGAAGTCGTGGATCTGAGCAAGCCGCGCCGCCTCGCGCACCTCGCGGTCGCTTGCCTCGGGGCGCCCATAGCGGATGTTGTACAGGATGGTATCGTTGAACAGCACCGTGTCTTGCGGAACCATGCCGATCGCCGCGCGAAGCGAGGCTTGCGTCACATCGCTGATATTCTGCCCATCAATCAGTACGCGGCCGCCGGACAGCTCATAGAAGCGAAATAGGATGCGTGAGATCGTCGATTTGCCTGCACCTGAGGGGCCGACGATGGCCACCATCTTGCCCGCCGGCACCTCGAAGCTCACATGCTTCAGAATCTGCCGTTCGGGATCGTAGGCGAAGGACACGTTCTCGAACTTTATTTCGCCCTTCGTCACGCGAAGCGGCTTGGCGCAGGGCCGATCGACGATCTCCGGCGGCTCATGCAGCAGCGCGAACATGGTCTCGATGTCGATGAGGCCCTGTTTTATCTCGCGATACACCATGCCCATAAAATTGAGAGGCAGATAGAGCTGCATCAGGATGGCGTTGATCATCACAAAACCGCCAATAGTCAGCGCGCCAGCGGCAACATCGCGTGCCGCGAGCAGCATGCAAATCACCGTTCCAAGCGTAAAAATCACCGCCTGACCGGTGTTTAGCCAGCCGAGTGAGGTATAGGTGCGGATCGCTGCCCTCTCGTAGCGCGCCATGGAAGCGTCGAAGCGGCGCGCCTCGTGATTTTCATTGCTGAAATATTTCACCGTCTCGTAGTTGAGCAGACTGTCTACAGCCTTGGCATGCGCCTCAGTGTCCGAATCGTTCATGTCGCGGCGGATGGCGATGCGCCGGTCGCTCGCCCAGAAGGTGAACCAGACATAGAGGGCGACCGTGACCAGCACTACCAGCACATAGATCCAGCCGAAATAGAAGGCGACCATGCCTGAGATCATGGCGAGCTCGACGCCGGTCGGGATCGAGTTGAGTACGGCCATGCGCACGATGGTGTCGACCCCGTTCACCCCGCGCTCGATGACCCGGTTCAAACCGCCCGTCCGGCGCTCCAGATGGAAGCGCAAGGAGAGCGCGTGCAGATGCCGGAAAGTGCGATTGGCTAGTTCGCGCACGGCATGCTGGGCGACCACCGTAAACCACACGTCGCGAAACTGCGCGAATACAACCATCATCACCCGGCCGATGCCATAGGCGATGATGAGAAAGATTGGACTGGCGGCAAGGCCGATCGCAGTGATCTCCTTGCCAGCCATCTCGCCGGTCAGCAGGTCGACGATTGCCTTATAGGCAATGGGCACGGCAAGCGTGATGGCCTTGGCG
>DASPOV010000210.1:0-2725 GCA_035625815.1 Methyloceanibacter sp. | reverse complement strand
GCGGCCGCGCCATCCGGAGAAGGCGCGGCTGCCCGACTCACCCCTCCTGCCCAAGCCTAGTTGGATCCGCGTCAGAGCACCTGGCGCGCACGCCTTTGACAAAACGCGAGCCACCTTGCGCAAGCATCGTCTCCACACCGTATGCGAGGAGGCGACCTGTCCCAATATCGGCGAGTGCTGGGGCAAGCGGCATGCCACCGTCATGATCCTCGGCGATACCTGCACTAGGGCCTGCGCCTTCTGTAATGTGCGCACCGGACGACCCGGCGCCGTGGATCCGTCCGAACCTACGCGCGTCGCCGAAGCCATCGCCGAGCTTGCGCTCTCCCATGTGGTGGTGACGTCCGTCGACCGCGACGATCTCGCCGATGGAGGTGCCGCGCATTTTGCCGCCACCATCGAAAGCATCAGAGAACAGGCGCCGGCTACGACCGTCGAGGTGCTCACGCCAGACTTCTTGCGCAAAGAGCGGGCGCTCGAGATCGTGATGGCAGCGCGGCCGGACGTGTTGAACCACAATCTTGAGACCGTGCCGTCGCTATACCGGCAAATTCGCCCGGGTGCTCGCTACGAACACTCCTTACACCTGTTGCAGCGCGCCAAGCAGCTGGACGGGAGCGTGTTCACCAAGTCCGGTATCATGGTTGGTCTCAGCGAAACTACGGCGGACGTGTTGGACGTGATGGACGATTTGCGCGCGGCCCAAGTCGACTTCCTGACCATCGGCCAATATCTGCAGCCAACCCGCAAGCATGCCGCCATCGTCCGCTTCGTACCGCCGGAGGAGTTCGATGGCTTACGCCAGGCGGGAGAGGCCAGGGGGTTCTCACTCGTGGCGGCAGGCCCCCTGACCCGCTCGTCCTACCATGCGGCCGAAGACTTTGCCCGTCTCAAAGCTGCCCGCCAAGCCGCACTTGGCCGCTAGGCGCGTCGCCGGCCGATCAGACTTTCATGCACCTCTACGAGACCAAGCACCTGATCGCCCATACCGCGGATGACATGTTCGCGCTCGTTGCCGACGTGGAGCGCTATCCCAAATTCCTGCCGCTCTGCGAGAAGCTCAAACTCGAACGCCGCGAGCGCCGGAACGGAAAAGAGGTGCTCATCGCCACCATGGTGGTCGGCTACAAGCTTATCCGCGAGAGCTTCACCACCGAAGTCATTCTCGACGCGGACGCCCGCAGCATCCTTGTGCGCTATCTCGATGGGCCGTTCGCGTTCCTCGAGAACCGTTGGAGCTTTCGCCCCATCACGCCGGAAAGCTGTGAGATCGATTTCTACATCGCGTACAGCTTCCGCTCGCGCCTGCTGGAACGGCTGATGGGAGGTCTTTTCGCCAAGGCGGTGCGGCGCTACACCGCCGCCTTCGAGGAACGCGCCGACGCGATCTACGGCACAAGCGCGCCATCGCTGGCCTCACAGCAATGAGGCGAGCAGCGCAAGCGCGTGGTGGACACTTTCCTGTCTGATCTCGCCCCGGCCGATATTGCCAAGCAAAAGCCGCTCATGCTTGACCGGCGCATCGCGCTTCGCCGCAGCGAGATGCACGAGCCCCACCGGCTTCTCCGCGGTCCCACCCGCCGGCCCGGCAATGCCGGTGATGGCGACAGCGAGCGTCGCGCGGGAATGGGTGAGCGCGCCACCGACCATCGCGCGGGCCACGTCCTCGCTCACTGAGCCATGGCGCTCGATGAGCCAGACTGGAACGCCCAGCATCTCGCTCTTCGCCGTATTCGAATAGGTGACGAAGCCGCGCTCGACCACGTCGGAGGCGCCGGGGATAGCGGTGAGAGTCGCGGCCAGCAGCCCGCCGGTGCAGGACTCGGCCGTGGCGAGCAACACCCCACGCTCGCGGCAGGCCTCCAATAGCGCCGCGGCTTGAGCGATGCCGCGCGAATCAATTCTGAGGGAGTCCATCATGAAAGATCCCTCATGGCAGGCGCACCGTGGCGGTGGCCATGGCCGCGATGCCTTCGCAACGCCCGATGAAGCCGAGCCCCTCATTGGTGGTAGCCTTGATGCTAACCTGCCCAACCTCGAGGCCGAGGCACTCGGCAAGCTTCGCGCGCATGGGGTCGCGATAAGGCCCGATGCGCGGTGCCTCGCAGATGAAGGTCAGATCGACATGGACGATCTCGCCGCCGCGGGCTTTCAGCCTCGCCGCGACGTTCTTGAGAAACAGCTCGGAGGGCGCGCCGCGCCAGCGCGCATCGGACGGCGGAAAGTGAACGCCGATATCGCCATCGGCGATGGTGCCGAGCAGCGCGTCGGTCAGCGCATGCATGCCGACATCGGCGTCGCTGTGGCCGATGAGTTTCTGCCGATGCGGAATGCATACGCCGCACAGGATGACCGCGTCGCCCGGCCCAAAGGCATGCACGTCGTAACCCGAGCACACAATTTGCCTGCCAAGCGCGCGCTGGGCACGGAGCTGAAGCAGGTCGTCGGCGCTCGCAATGTCCGCGGCGGAAGTAAGCTTGCGATTAGCTTCCGAACCTTCGACGAGGACAACGTCGAGACCGAACCACTTGGCGATGCCGGCATCGTCGGTGAAACTGATGCCTACATCCTTCGCCGCAGCGCGATGTGCAGCGAGGATTGCATCGAAGCGGAATCCTTGCGGAGTCTGCGCGCCCCATAGCTCTTCGCGGGGGAGCGTGCCGGTCGCGCGTCCGGCGCTTCCTTGCGTCAGAGTGTCAGTCACGGGGAGACAGGGCAGGGCGGC
>DASPOV010000209.1:0-2344 GCA_035625815.1 Methyloceanibacter sp. | reverse complement strand
CGTCAGCGGCAGCACCATCCTCATGATAGCTACATTTCTTAAGATCTCCTTTGGTGACGTTGATCACCTGGGCCGAATGGTCGCAACCCGCCACGATTGATCCCGTTGTTGCCCCGTTTGATCTCACTCGCGCCGCCGGCTGTCTCCGCTCGCGCGAAACTGAACTCCCCTAAAGATAGGAGCAACTACATGCGAGTAACCTTTCTCGCCGCGACTATGATGTGTCTCATCGGAATGGCTGCCAACGCTCAACCGTCAAAAATGAATCCGGACGATGCTGTGGAGTCGACTGGTGCCTTGCGCGATGTGGGATCGCCTTGGCTCGACCACGCGCTGCGCGACGTCGGCACCAATCCGACCGGTTGGAAATGGCAATGGTGCGCAAGGTCGGTCAACCTCTGGCTGGAGCGGAGCGGCAAGCGCGGCTGCGGCGGCAACACCGCGATCTCCTGTCTCCACGCCGGCCGGAGGCTGTCGGGGCCGCAAGTCGGCGCACTCGCCGTCATGGCCCATCATTTTGGCATCGTGAAGGAGGTGAACGGAAATCGCTTGTCAGCGGCAACCACTCCGGCCGCTCCGGCGCCCGCAGTGTCGGCATCAGCAAATATACGCGCGGAAGGTTGTCGCTTATGTCTGGACGGAGTAGCGCTTGATCAGACAAATTCCACTGAACAGCGTGGTCCCTTCCCCCTTCCGGGACGGGATCTTTTTCTGGTGAGGCTAAGCTGCCTTGGCGAGGGACTGCTTCACTTGCGCGAAGGCCCAGTCGAGCCAAGACATCAATGCTTCCACATCGCTCCGCTCGACCGTGGCGCCGGTCCAGATGCGCAAACCCGGCGGCGCGTGGCGATAGGAGGCAATATCCTTGGCGACATCCTCCGCATCGAGCAGCGCCGCCATGCGCCGTGGGAAATCCGCACGCAAGCTCTCGGGCAACGCCAGCACATCTGGATCGATCAGTTTGAGGCACACCGAGGTGTTGGAGCGGGTCGCCGGCGCGCGCGCGACGAAATCGATCCACGGCGTGCGCCGGACCCAATCGGCGATCACTTGGGCATTGGCGTCAGAGCGCGCGATGCTGCCTTCGACTCCACCTACGCTTTCGACGAAGCCGAGCGCGTCGAGATAATCTTCGAGGCAGAGCATCGAAGGCGTGTTGATAGTCGAGCCCTCGAACAGTTCCTCCATCAGCTTGTCGTTCCGCGTAAGCCGGAACAGCCTCGGCAGCGGCCAGGGCGGCGCATAGCTCTCGAGCCGCTCGACCGCCCGAGGGCTTAGGATCAACATGCCGTGCTGCGCTTCACCACCCAGCACCTTCTGCCAGGAATAGGTGGCGACATCGAGCTTGATCCAATCGATCCGTTGCGCGAACACCGCGGAAGTGGCATCGCAAATGGTCAGACCGCGCCGGTCTGGCGCGATCCAATCGCTGTTCGGTACGCGCACGCCGGCCGTGGTGCCGTTCCAGGCGAACACAACGTCGCGGTTGAAATCGACCTTCGAGAGATCTGGCAGCTCGCCATAGGGCGCTACCATGGCCCTTACGTCACGGAGCTTCAGTTGCTCGACGATGTCGGTGACCCAATCCTGGCTGAACGAATCCCAGGCGAGCACGTCGACGCCGCGAGCGCCAAGCAGCGACCAGAGCGCAAGCTCAACCGCGCCCGTATCCGAAGCAGGAACGATGCCGACGCGATAGCCTGCGGGAAGCTTGAGCAGTTCGCGCGTCTTCAGCAGCGCAAGCTCGAGCCTTGCCTTGGTGTCGTTGGCACGATGATTGCGGCCAAGCAGCGCGCCTTTGAGAGCCGCGAAGGACCAACCCGGATGCTTGGTGCAAGGTCCGGAAGAGAAACGCGGATTGGCGGGGCGAATGTTTGGCTTCCGCGGCGAATTCATGCGGGCTCCTTCGCTTCGGCGGCCCATACTTTGAGCACCTTGATCCGTCAAGTTCGCAGGGCGCGCAAGGCAAGCGCCAAAAAAAACTGGATAGCTCGTGTGAGAAGCCTTTGCTCTACGCCGCTGCGTCGGTGAGCGCGTGCACGATGTCGGAGACCACCGTATCTACGAGCTTCACGTCGTCGCCTTCTGCCATGACGCGGATGACCGGCTCAGTGCCTGAGGGTCGGACAACGAGTCGGCCAGACTTACCGAGCCTCGACTTGCCGCTGTCGATGGCTTTGCGCACGGCGATGTTGTCCAAAGGCTCATGGCCATTCTTATAACGGACGTTTTTCAAGACTTGCGGCAGCGGCTCGAAGCGATTGCAGACCTCGCTCACCGGCTTGCCGCTCTGCGCCACCACGGCGAGAATTTGCAACGCAGTGACGAGGCCATCGCCGGTTGT
>DASPOV010000208.1:0-4214 GCA_035625815.1 Methyloceanibacter sp. | reverse complement strand
AGGAAGCCGTACGGCGCAAAAGAACGCCAAATAATTCTAAAGAACAGGGATTTGCGGAAATTTTTTCTAAGCTGCCCAGAACGCGTAATGCCGATCCTGCTAGAGCCCGGATCCGCGCAAAATCATTCTTGCGCGGGCGCCTCCGCGCAGACAAACCCGCGCGCTGACCAGAGCGTCACGAATTCCCCGAGAAGTTGAGCCTCGCGGGATGGTGGCGGCTCGCCTTGCGGCTCTTCCTCTTGCTTGCGGTGAAGCTGGTTCATGGCCTTGATCGCCATGAACAGGACGAAGACCACGATGCAGAAGCTGATCACGTTGTTGATGAATAACCCGATGTTCATGGTGGGGGGCACCGGCTTGCCTTGCGGCCACGAGCGAGTCGTAATGCTGGCCGTTCAGCGGAATGAAAAACTGCGTAAGTTGACGCCGCCGGTGATGGCGCCGACCGCGATGTCCATGACGTTGCCGCGCAGCACAAATTCCTTGAATTCTTGCAGCCTCGCCCGAGCCTCCTGGTCCTCGGCGTCAGCCTCTAGCTTGCCATGTTTGGGCTCCAATCCGAACCGCGCCGACGGGAGCCTCTGATTTCCGGTCTTTCCCGTTTGCAAGGACGGACTCAACTGGTAACTCGTTGGCTGCCCAGCGCTTCTGAGGGAGGGACCTTCGGTGTCGGAACAGGCCGCACGCAATCGTCACCGCTGGATGACGCTCCTTCTCGTGATCGCCACTCTCGTCGTCGCGCTTGGTGCCGTTGTCGCCGTCGCGGCCATGGCGGGGCCTCTCAATCAGATTGATTTCTTACGCTTTCCGCTCGGATTCTATCTGCTGGCACAGGGCCTCTTGATTGGCATCGTCGCACTCGCTTTCTGGTCGACCAGAGTTCAGGAGCACATCGACCGAAAGCTGAGCGAAAGCGAGGAGCTTTGAGCGCGCCATGAGAGCAGCCTCGCGCCCGCGTCAAGCAAACCCGCATCTCGGCGCTTATTACGGCATCATCACCAGCGTCTTTGTCTCGCTCGTGATCTTCCTTGCCATGCTCGAGCAGCTTGGCTGGCAGGAGACATGGCTCGGCCGGACCATGATGCTCGCGCCACTTGTGCTTTATCTCGTGGTTGCGCTCCGCACGCGCACGCTCAAGGTCGAGGATTTCTTCGCCTCGGGGCGCCGTGTGCCTCCGGTGTACAACGGCGCCGTGCTGGCCGCCGTGCTGGTCGGCGGCACGGGCTTTTTCGCCTACACCGGGACGCTGTTCTTTCTCGGCTTCGACGCGCTTGCTATCGGACTTGCCTGGACGATGGGGCTGCTTGTTTCGGGACTTCTGTTCGTGCCTTATCTGCGGAAAGCCGGCGCCTACACGCTGCCATCCTTTCTCGGCCAACGCTTCCGCTCGCGCACACTGCGCGCCGCGGCGAGCCTACTTCAGCTTCCATCGGCAGCACTCTTGCTTGCCGCCGAGATCAAGATCGCGGCCCTGATCGGCGTGATGTTCCTACCGGTTTCCTATCAGCTTGCCGTCGCGGCCGTAGCAGCCATAATCACGTGCGTCACCATGGTCGGCGGTATGCGCTCCCTCACCTGGACCGCGAGTGCACAGTTCATCGTCGGCGCCGTCGGCTTCGCGGTACCCTTGATTATCGTCTCGGTGCTGTACACCAATCTACCGGCACCGCAGCTCACCTATGGGGAGATGTTTGAGCCGCTCAAGCGCTCGGAGATCGTCGCTGGCATTTCGCCATCGGCGCCAGGGCAACTCGCAACGGCTCTTCCCTCCGCGCAACCGAAGCCAAGCACCAAGCCCTTTCTGCAGGCTTTCGGTGCCATTAGCCAAACCGATTTCTTGACGTTATTCCTGTGCCTAACCCTTGGCACCGCTACGTTGCCAAGCTTGCTCGTGCGGAGCGGCGTCACAAGTTCGGTCGCCGACCAGCGACGTTCCGTCGCCTGGGGCGCGTTCTTCGTGGCACTGTTCGCCATCAGTGCCCCGGCGCTCGCCGCATTCGTCAAGCTGCTGATGTTTCAGGACATCGCCCAATCGCAGGCAAGCGCGCTTCCCCCCTCACTTAAGGACTTGAGCGCTTACCGGCTCGTCTTCATGCAAGATGCCAACGCTGATGGCACCATTGAAGCCTCCGAGCTTTTCATCGCGCGCGACGGCATCGCGCTCGCCCTACCTATCGCGGCTCGGTTGCCGTTCGTCTGTACCGTGCTCATGGCCGTGGCCGGAATGGCGGTGGCATTCGCTGCAGCCGCATCCCACCTCTTCACGCTGGCCGGCAGTCTCGCCGAGGACGTCATTCGGCTGGTCGCCCCACGCAGTGGGGTGCTCCCCCGGCTTGTGGTCGTGTGGGTGGCGATCGGCGCTTCCGCGCTCAGCACCGGCGTATTTCTCGCTCTTGCCGATATCGACGTGGTGCAGGCTAGCATCAGCGCCTTTGCCTTGTCCGCGGCAACCTTCTTTCCCGTCATGCTGCTCGCCGTCTGGTGGGGGCGTTGTACATGGATTGGCGCCATACTTGCCCTCGGCCTCGGCTTCGCGACAATGGCTACCAAGATGGCCTACGGCGACGCTATGGTCGCCGGTCAATTCCACCTCACCATGGTCGTCGCCGCGATGATCGGCGCCACGCTCGGCCTGATCGGGGGCTCGATTGCAAGCCTACTCGGACCGAAGCCTTCGCCCGCAGTGCAGGCCTATTTCGAGGAGCTGCGCGATTCGGCCAGCGACGCGCTTTATGATAGCGCGCAACGCCACGCCGCCGTAGCAAGCCAATAGTCTTCACACCCTAATCGGGGCTCCGTCATGCAAGATCAGTATTACATGGACGAGCGTCAAATCTCTGCCGGGGAGCGGCTGAGCCTCCATCCGGAGATCGTTCCGTACCGCGCGGGACGGCTTAAAGTGTCTGCGCTGCACGAGCTTTATTACGAGGAGTGCGGGAATCCGAACGGCAAGCCCGCCGTGCTGCTACATGGCGGCCCCGGCGGTGGTTCCACCGCTGTCATGCGTCGTTACCACGATCCGGACCGCTACCGCATCGTGCTTTTCGACCAGCGGGGCTGCGGCCGCTCGACGCCGCATGCCAGTATCGACGAGAACACGACCTGGCATCTTGTCGATGACATCGAGCAGCTTCGCGAGCATCTGAAGATCGAGCGCTGGCAAATTTTCGGCGGCTCCTGGGGCTCGACGCTCGCGCTCGCTTACGCTGAGACGCATCCGGAGCGGGCCACCGAGCTCGTGCTGCGCGGCATCTTTACGCTCAGGCGCGCCGAACTCGAATGGTTTTATCAGGAGGGCTGCAGCTGGATGTTCCCTGAGGCCTTCGAGGACTACCTTCGTCCCATTCCGCCGCGCGAACGCCATGACATGATTTCCGCCTATTACCTGCGGCTCACAGGTCCCGACCAAGATGTGCAGCTCGAAGCCGCCCGCGCCTGGAGCGCATGGGAGGGAAAGACCCTATCGCTGCTGCCGGACGCTGAGCGCGTGCGCCGCTTTTCGGAGGACGCCTATGCGCTCGCATTCGCGCGGATCGAATGCCACTACTTCATTCATGGCGGTTTCTTCGATGCCGACGACCAGCTGATTCGGGCGGCTCATCGTCTCAAATCGATTCCCGGCGTGATCGTGCATGGCCGCTACGATGTGGTGACACCGCCGAAGATCGCCATCGACCTTGCCCGCGCATGGCCGCAGGCGGATTTGCGCATCGTCGCCGATGCGGGTCACGCCATGACCGAGGCGGGTACCGTGCATGAGCTTGTCATGGCCACGAACCGCTTTTCGAGGTGAGGCGCAGGGCGAGCGTCACGCCGCGACAGATACCCGATAGGGCTCACTCATGCGGCGCCGCCCGGTGCTCGATGAGATGAACCCCCTGGCAGGTTCCGGCGGAGATACCGGGGAGCCAGCGCCACAATTCTTCAGTCGGCCACGCTCTCGCAGGACCAAGGCGCCGAGCTTACGGCCGCAACGCCCGTCGCGCTGTCCAGGCGCAAGATGCTCCCCCACGGGGGTCATGGTATAGCGGATAGGCTCTTCGCCGGCAAAGCAGCGCGAAGCAGCAGGAGACGGGCTTAGAGCAGGGGCGAAAAATCTTGCGTTCATGGCCTCTCCTCGCCTCGGTCTCATCATCGTCGTTCTCTCCCAGAGGCTTGGCAATTTCCCACGATTCTCTTGCCAAATGTCCCACAACAGGGCGCGGCTTAACCCA
>DASPOV010000207.1:0-6930 GCA_035625815.1 Methyloceanibacter sp. | reverse complement strand
TTCGGCTGCCGCTTGCAGATGGGCGGCTCGGATCAATGGGGCAACATCGTCAACGGCATCGAGCTCGGGCGCCGCGCCGACGGGGCGGAGCTATTCGGACTCACCGCGGCGCTGCTCACCACAGCGTCCGGCGCCAAGATGGGCAAGACGGCGTCGGGCGCGGTTTGGCTCAACCCCGACATGCTTTCTCCTTACGACTATTGGCAATATTGGCGGAACACCGAGGACACCGATGTCGGCCGCTTCCTGAAGCTGTTCACCGAGTTGCCGCTTGCCGAGATCGGCAGGCTGGCAAAGCTCGAAGGCGCCGAGCTGAATGACGCGAAAAAACTCCTCGCTACGGAAGCCACCGCTCTGCTGCATGGCCGTGAGGCGGCTGACCGTGCCGAAGGCGCGGCGCGCGCCACCTTCGAGCAAGGCACGATTTCCGAGACGCTCCCCACTTTCGAGCTGCCACGGGCGGAGCTTGCGCAAGGATTGGGTGTGCTCAGCGCCAATGTGCGGATCGGCTTCGTTCCGTCAACGAGCGAAGCGCGCCGCCAGATCAAGGGGGGCGGGCTCAAGGTCAACGATATGCCCGTCATCGACGATAAACGGCTTCTGACCCTTGCCGATCTCACGCCGGAAGGCGTGATCAAGCTTTCCCTCGGCAAGAAGCGGCATGTGCTGATCCGCCCCGTCTAGCCCTTCGCCGAGGCTAGTGTACGGCGTCGCCGAAGTCCGACGGGTTTATCGCAGGAGAGGGGGCGGCGTTCTGCCCCTCTGCTCTGAACTCGAAGATCTGGCGGAAGATGCCTGGTGCCACCACGGACATCGGGTTAACGAGCACGTTTGGATCGTCGAGCTGTCCCTGAATGGCGAAGGTGATGCCAACCACCCCTTCCCCCTGGCGTCCCACGAAGATGCCGCCAAGGATCGGGATCGCGCCAAGCGCCGAGTTCAAACCATAAAGGGGCACATAGGTGCCCCCGAGATTGACCGTCTGCGCTTTGAAATCGACGCGGCCGCGCATGGTGGCACCGAGTACCGGTCCATTTACATAGGCGTCATTCAGCAGGAACTGTCCTTTGCCGACGGAGAACGGCGCGCGGAGTTGATTGAAGCCGATGTGGCTTTGCCGCACTTCCTTCTTACGGTCGCCCAATGCCGCCATGGACTGCGGATCGGTGAGCACGTCGCTCACCACCGAATCGCCGATCACGGCAAAGTTCCGCGCCCAAAGCGTTCCGGTCTTCATCCCGGGCTCGCTCGCGTCGAGATTGACCTCGAGCGACGCCTCGCCGCCGTCGACCTTAGGGTAGAAGCCGATAAGGCGGAAAGCTGCGCCAGCGTCGCGCGATTCAGCGTGGACGATGCGGGCACCGTTCGTCTCCGCGAGCTTGACCGCGATCGGCGTACGGCCGTTGAGCTTGCCGGTGGCGTTGAGCGATACGAGCCGGCCATTGCGCTTGCTAAGCGCCACTTGCGCATCGTTCACGGTCGTATCGTAGAAGCCCACCACCGTGCCAAGCCGCGCGGTCAGGTCGACGCCGAAGGGATCGCGCGCGTCGGAGTCTTCGGCGAGCTGTCCGGCCGAGAACAGGGATTGGAAGAATTGCTTACCGTTGTAGCTTGGGCCGTGGGCATCGACTTCGAGCAGGTTGCCGTCATGCACCGCGGCATCGATCTCGACATGTGTGAGCACGTCGAAGGAGAAATCGGAGAAATGAAACGACTTGAGATGCTGCTCGGGGTCGAGCGAGATCGACCCATCGATTGTGATATCGTTGCCGAGAATTTTGAGGTTTTTGAGGTCGATAGAGCCGTCTTCAGCCGGTAACACATCGAATTGCAGGGTGGCGGAACGGCCTGGGGGTTTGGTCCAGCCCATATTGCCGAAGATGAGTTGGGCTTGGGTAAGATCGGCTTGCATACTCACCGCCTGAGCGCCATCGGCGTTGCGCGTGATGGATAGGGTCACCGGAAGTGGCCCATGCACCAAATGGGAAATCTTGAGGCCGAGAGCTTCGCGCGCGCTCTCATCCAGCGTCGCGCTGACTCTGATGGGCGGCTGCCGCTCGTCGGGCTCATAGAAGATGCGCTGCCAAGCGAGCTCGGCAGGGACACCCTTGATCAGAATTTGGCCACGCACGTCGAGCGCATGTTCGCTGACGTTCACGTCGAGCGCGCCGCCTTCCACGTCGACTTTCCCGATCACGTTGGTGGCTATGGCCTGTTCGAGCCGCGCCGCGCCGCGGAGCTTGATCTCCTCGAATTTGAGGTCCTCCCGCATCGGCATGTCGAGCACGAAGCTGCCCGCTGCGGTGCCACCGAAATATTTCGGTTTCATGCCCAGGGCCTGGATGTAGCCGAGCGGCTCGTGGTCGAGCAGCTGCAGAACGGTCGCCGTAGCGCCATTCGCCTTAAACGTGATCTCGGCTTGCCTTGGATCAACGCGCAGATCGGGAATGAAGTAGCGGCCCTTACTGAGCTCAATCTCCTGGCCTGACGGCAGCGCAACCTTGGCCTCTGGGATATCCACGGAGAAGGTGGTGCCGGACACGATCAGCTTCGCGTTGCCGGTGAGGATGGGTGGCAACTTCTCGATATAGGTGAGGCTCATACCTGCAAGATCGAGCTCGACATTCACGGCGTCGGGTGCTGGCTCACCACCGGCCTCAATGCGGGCAAGTTCGCCAGCCGCGAGCGAAATGGCGACCTTGCCACCGAGCACTTGGCCGCCGCTCACATTCTTCGCCACCCATATGCGCGCATCGCCGGCCAGGAACTTTGGCCAGAACTGCTTGAGCACGTCGATCGGCATGGGACTGACCACGCCGGTGAGGTGTATCTCGGGAGAGCCCCGCGCATCGACGACACTGCCGGCAAGCTCGATCGACGCGCTGCCGGAGCGGACGATGAAGCGGGACAGTGTGACACGGCCGCTGTCTGGCGTGACGGTCCCTTCCGCCGACCACTCATCGACCTTTATGGGGGGCAGTCCAAATTCCGCGGCGCCGAGCACGGCATCGTTGGCCTTGAGCCTGAACGTCCAGGATTGCGAACCGTTGTCCACGCCCGCCGGCCGGAATTCGCCAGTGACCGTCGCTTCGCTTTGCCCCCATTTGAGCGTCGACGGCTTGATCTTTAAGCATCCATTACTGGCGTAACGCACATGCAGATCGCCTTCGTCGATTCCCATGGCGTTGTGGGGATCCCAGGGCGGCGTGATATGGCCAGGCTCGAGCTGCAAATCCGCTTCGCCGGAGAGGAAGTGCCCCGCGGTGGAGAGCTCAACGCTCGTCTTGCCGGCGACCGGCAGGTCGAGCGCCTTGAGCGCCGCGACTGCGGGGAAGTTCTCAGCCAACCCCGAGGGGACAAGATCCCGGATCAGCGCCGTGATACTCAAGCTTTTCGGTCGTTGCTCGGTGCGGAACTTGAGCTGCCAGTCGCCTTTGCTGGAACCGAGATTCGCTTGGCCTACTAGGACGCTGCGCTGGTGCTTGTGTCTGAGGTCGATGGAGAAGTCCGGAACTCGCCAGAGTGTCTGGATCCCGTCGCGGCTCAGCACCACCTCCGCGTCCTTGACGCCGAAGCGCGTGAGGTAAGATGTGTTGCCGCGGCGGGCCCGCTCGAAGACCTCGGTGACGGTGCGCGTCACGTCGAGCTGACGCCCGGCGCTCGTCGGCATCGGTGGAGGGGCTTCAGAGCGTTTGGCAATCACGCTTTCGGCCGGTGTTCCCGTCTCGGCTCCTGGAGCAGGCGGCGCGGCGCCTGGAACAGACCCCTTGATGAACTTCTCCACATCACTGCTGGAGGGACGGTAGAAGCTGAGCGACAGGCCATTGTCGGAAGCATAGAACAGCAGCTTCGCGCCGATGAAGTCGACGCTGCCAGGCGCGATGCGGCCCGACAGCAGCGCCGCGCCACTCATGCCGATCGCCGCCAGAGGCGCCTGCGCTACGATCGAGCCGCCGGCGTCGATCAAGCGGATATTGCGAAGCCTGAACAACACACCGGGACCATCCGGCGAGCGCTGCAGGATCGCGTCGTCGATCTTCACATGGAGATCGGACAGCTCGCCATTGATTGCGTCCTCGATAATGGGGACGAGGCTTGGAATCGAGATCGGCCCCCGGGCGAGCCGCCCATAGCCTCCGACGATGGCGATCAGCCCTACAACTAGGACCCCGGCAAAAATCTCCCGGCAGACGTGGGCGCCCCCGGAGGACAATTTCCTGAGCTCGACCTGGACGGGCGCCGGCACGCGCTTGACGAGCGCTCTGCCCATTGAGGGTAGCGTGAGAAGCACCCTGCTCCCTTCGGAGATTTTAACCAGTGCACCGGCGACGGGCTCGTGTGCGGCGCCGAGGCTCGTCTCACCCCGCCAGTGCTCAACGGTGCGGCGCAGGTTTATGGCATAGAGCATCAATCGTGCGGTCAGGCGGAGGACGCTTGGTTGGTCCGCCAAGACCTTCAGGCGCTCCTCCGCGCTCGCGCGGAAAGCACGCCAGACACCCACAAGCGCAAGCGGCTGCCTGGCTATGGGCAACAAGCGCTGCCTCAGCTCGACCATGGCTCCTTGTTTCGATATCCCCCCAAAGTCAATGACATAAGAGGCGCGAAAATCGGCCAAAGGAAGGCGATAGCAGAGCAGACAGCGCTGCCAAAGTCCTACCTCCAATTCCGCGGGACCTCGAGGAGATGGCCCATGACAAGCCGGGCAGCAGACGATATTCTTTGGTAAGGGTCCTTGCCGGGTTTCTTACTCCTTGCCGGGCAAACTCCGCGACATATTCTATAGAGAATTTATTGCTCTTTTGGAGAGAGATGCGCCGATCTCCTTGCGGCGCTGAGTGGTTGCGTTTGTTGGGGAGGTACCAGCATGTTTACCAAGAAGCCGGAGCGGGAGATGGGCGGCGATCCTCTGCAAAAGATGTCTGGCCAGCTAGGAAGCGAAACGACCCCATTCGGCGACCGCTTGCCAAGTTATGCTAAGAGTTCCGGCCCGACCAAGCTCGTCCCTTCCATCATCGGCGAAGACTTGATGATCACCGGCAACGTGACATCGAAGGGTGAAATTCAGGTTGATGGCGAAATCCAGGGCGACGTGCAGTGCGGCTCGCTCCTGCTCGGAGATAAGTCACAGATCACCGGCTGCGTACTCGCCGAGGATGTCGTGGTGCGGGGCCGCGTGATCGGCTCAATCCGGGGTTTGCGCGTGACGCTACAGGCGCAGTCCCATGTGGAAGGCGACATTTATCACCAAAGCCTCGCCATCGAGCAGGGCGCCTATTTCGAAGGGAAGTCGCGCCGCTCCGATGATCCACTTGGTGCCAAGGCGGCGGACAAGCCCGCTGCGGCATCCGACAAAGCACGCGCGGAGCTCGGTACCCCGGGCGTTACGCCGCGCGCCGCGGAATAGCGACGCCACTAGCCTAACCCCAGGCGCGCCCTTACGAGGGGCGCTGCTCGCCGTGGATCCGCTCGGCAAGCGCCGCCTCGATGAACGCATCGATGTCGCCATCGAGCACGGCCGACGGATTGGTGCTCTCGACGCCCGTGCGCAGATCCTTCACGAGCTGATAAGGCTGCAGCACGTAAGAGCGAATTTGATGGCCGAAGCCGATGTCGGATTTGGCAGCGGCCGCAGCCTGCGCCTCCTCCTCCCGGCGCTTCAGTGCCGCCTCATATAGCCGCGCGCGCAACATGGCCCAGGCGGTCGCGCGATTCTTGTGTTGCGACCGCTCGTTCTGACATTGCACGACGATGCCCGTCGGCAGATGCGTGATGCGGACGGCGCTGTCAGTGGTGTTCACGTGCTGGCCGCCGGCGCCGCTTGAGCGGTAGGTGTCGATGCGCACGTCCCTCTCATCGATGTCGATGGCGATAGTGTCGTCAACGGCAGGATAAACCGACACCGATGCGAAGCTCGTATGCCGCCTTGCATTGGAATCGAAGGGCGAGATGCGCACGAGCCGATGCACGCCCGACTCCGTCTTCAGCCAGCCATAAGCGTTAGTGCCTTTGACCAGGATCGTCGCCGATTTGACGCCGGCCTCTTCCCCCGGATGCTCGCCTATGATTTCAACCTTATAGTCGCGCCCCTGCGCCCAGCGGATGTACATGCGCTCAAGCATCAGCGCCCAATCCTGACTCTCAGTGCCGCCAGCGCCGGCGTGAATCTCCACGTAGGTATTGTTGGCATCGGCCTCGCCGGAGAGCAGCGCTTCCACCTCGCGCATATGCGCGTCGGCTCTGAGCTTCTTTAATGCTGACTCCGCTTCCGAAACAACGCTCACGTCACCCTCCTCCTCGCCGAGCGAGACGAGCTCGATATTGTCGTCAAGCTCGCGGGTGAGACGCTTGAAGCTCATCAGTGCGGCTTCGAGCTGCTGGCGCTCGCGCATGAGGCCTTGTGCCCGCACAGGGTCGCTCCAGAAATTAGGGGCTTCGGCAAGGACATCGAGATCGGCAAGGCGCCGCTTCGCCCGGTCAGGGTCAAAGATGCCTCCTGAGCAGGGTCAAGGACTGCTTGATGTCGTTGACGACAGCCTCGGTTTCAGCGCGCATCTCTTCCTCGGTTATCGCATGCGGAACGCACACCACGATCGCTGTCCTGGCGGCAAGGTCAGAAAGACGTCAGCTCTCTAGTAGAGTCCGCCGGTGCCCGATGTCAAAGCCCGGTCGTTACCGGGGACCGCGAATGGTCCAGGTGGCGGCGGTCCGGGCTCCAGACTCGGTATGCCGCGCGGGTTGGCTTCAGGCGGACCAACTTGGCCGTATTCTTCCGCGGCAAGTCCTTCCTGCCCCGCCTCGGCATCGGATGCGACCGCGCCGAGCGGCTCCTGAGTAGGCTTGAAAGCCTCCATGATAGCCTTAGGATCGTTTGGAGCCGCGGGCAAACCGGTCTTCAGATTGACGCGCACGAGCTTGATGCCCGGCGGGATG
>DASPOV010000206.1:0-3353 GCA_035625815.1 Methyloceanibacter sp. | reverse complement strand
ATGAGGAGAAGCGTGGCGCCGGTCCGCTCTTTTAGGGAGAAAAGGAGATCCATAACGTCAGCTCCTGTCGTCTCGTCGAGATTGCCGGTGGGCTCGTCGGCTAGAATGAGGGAGGGCTTTGGCGCGAGCGCCCGGGCCATAGCGACCCGCTGCTGTTCGCCGCCGGAGAGCTGCCCAGGGAAATGCGTCTCGCGGTGGCCAAGCCCGACCTCGGCGAGCGCCGCCCTGGCGGCCTCGAACGCGTCGTCGCGGTCGAGGAACTCGAGCGGCAGTGCCACATTCTCGATCGCGGTCATGGTGGGCACGAGGTGGAAGGATTGGAACACGATCCCAATATTGGCGGCACGGAGGCGCGCCAGATCGTCCTCGTTGAGAGTCCAGAAATCAGCGCCGAGCACGGAAACGCAGCCTTCGGTGGCGCGCTCAAGCCCGGCGATGATCATGAGCAAAGTGGATTTGCCGGAGCCAGAGCGGCCCACCACTGCGATCGACTCGCCAGCCGCCACGTTCATGTCCAATCCACGCAATATGGCAACGGGACCGGCACGGGAGGGAAGCGTGACATGCACGCCTTCGAGCCGGATGGCGGAAGCAGAGGATTGTTTCAGAGTCTGATCCATGGAATCGGGTCGTGCTCCTGACATGGCACGGTGCCGCGTAATAAAGAAGGGCAAAGAGGTCCAAAAGATGAAGCGAGGCGCATTGTGCACCGCCACCGCTGCCGCGGGGATTCTTCTTGCCGCGTCGGGGCTGCACGCAAATCGGGTAGCGGCGCACGAGCTGGTGATCGTCGCCCTCGGCGACAGTTTGACGGCAGGGTCAGGCTTACTCGAAAACGAGGCGTTCCCGGCGCAGCTTGAGAAGGCTCTCAGGGTGCGCGGGCAAAAGGTGCAAGTCGTCAATGCTGGCGTTTCGGGGGACACCGCGGCGGACGGGCTTGCGCGGCTCGATTGGGCAATGCCGGACGATGCAAGCGCCGTCATCATCGAGCTTGGTGCCAACGACGCGTTGCAGGGGCTCGATCCCGCGGCGACCAGCGCGACACTTGAGAAGATCATCACCAAAGTGAAAGCGCGCAAGCTGCCTATCCTGCTTGCCGGCATGGAGGCTCCGCGCAATCTAGGTAAGGAGTATGTGGAGTCGTTCCGAGGACTCTATCGGGATCTCGCCGCCCGCTACGACCTCGTGTTCTATCCGTTCTTCCTCGACGGCGTCGTCCTCGATGACAAATACCTGCTCGACGATGGGCTTCATCCCAACGCGCAAGGTGTGGCGCGCATCGTTGAACTCATTCTGCCAAAGGTCGAGGAGTTATTGGCAAAGGCGAATGCGGGAGGCTGAAGGTGCTGTCTCAACCTACCTCGACGTCGTCCCAGAAGCCAAAGCGGCGGGCGACGTGTTGCATGCTCGGACGCGACACCTCGTAGATCCAGGCCGTGCGCTCGAAGGGTTACCGTCGATTACCACGTCGGAGAACTGAACGCCACGCGGGCAGGCGCGATCGGAGTCCGTCTTCGGCGGCTTCTCGAGCCGCTCCATGCGCCATGGACGCACTCATCCTACTGCCCCCAGGACACGTTGGTGCAACGCACGCCCTTGGTTTTGGTCGACGAGATCTTGCCGGTGTCTAGCGCAATTTCCCAAGCGCGCCGGACCTCGGTCCACCACTCCTTGTTTTCCGGACCTTTCGCCTCGCCGATGAAGCGAAGCATCTCGTCCTGGCCTTGCACGCAGGAGATAGAGAACTCCACGCCAGATTGCGGCGGGGGTACGATCAATGCGTCCGCAACCTCGTAATTGGCGGGCGTGCCGCTCGACTCCTTGGTGAGCTGGCGGCTTGTGAGCACAAGGAACGTCCCGTCTTCGCGCTGATATTGGTGGATGTAGATCGGCGCCGCAATGAGACCACCGCCAACATCGTTCCAACCCTCGATGTCGAGATCGCCGTCATAATTCTTGCCGATGAAGCTCGCGGCGAAGGCGGCATCCGCATTTTGCTCCTCACTCGGCTGCTTTGGCTCGGCGTGTGCGATCACCGGGGCAAGCGCCACCATCGCGACAAGCACCGTGACAGGAATGGGGTGGGACTGGCGAAACAGCATGACGAAGAGGACCTCACTTTATGGCCCCGGAATTACGGGCCAGCGCGTCTCACAGTCTATTCACAATCGTGGCAAAAGCTGCACCGGCCCCTACCCGCGCTCTTCGCGCGCCACCGGCCGGTGGTAAGTTCGCACCCTCATGAAGCTGCTTGCCGAGGACTTGGCTTCAGCGCACAAAAAGGCGAGACCCGCCATGTTTCGTATCGTTGCTTTGGCGCTGGCCCTCACGCTCTTTGCCGCGCTGCCGGCTTGTCGCGGCTGACCAAGGAGGAACGCTCGCTCCTCAGGATGCCACGCTGTCGAGTCGGCTTGCGGTGGAGGGCGATGCCGGCGATCCTTCCCCTTCGCCAAGTCGCTACTTAAGAATTTCGACGGGAACCCACGCCTCTATATGCGACGTGCTTGAGGACACGGCGAAGGATGTCTGCGTTGCCTCACGCGGGGCGCAGGTGCCGGCGTCGAGACGCGCGTCATTCTGCAACAGCTCGGCTTCATGGCCGACACGAGCCGACACGCTCGCAGGTGCGATCAACGATTTCAGGTCAAGCCCGGTCTGACTCTGGACGGCCAGATTACGCTGAGCCTGCTCACCATGCGTGCCACCAGAACGCAAGTCGCGGCGCTCCAAGTGACCCCGAATCCAGGAAAAACCGAAGACTGCATCCCCGCCTACGGGCTCGGCACTGCGACACCATACCACACGCTGCCGTTGCGGACGGTCGAGTTGTCGACATCCGTTGCGGTTCCTCCGGCCGCAGTCTCGGAAGCAAAGGGGGAAGCTAAATGCCATAGAGTTGTCGATGGTTATCGTTAACGATCGAACATGACGCGAACATCGATTGTGCCGGCGCTTTTGGTGCTCGCGGCAACCAGCCTTTCGCTCCGAGCCGATGTTTGCAGCGCCGCGGAGCCGGAAGATCTCGGGGCGCTAACGGGGACGGCGGAGACCGACGATCGGCTCGACCAGATGATCGGCCAGACAATCATGGTGGGGTTCTCAGGCGAAGACGAGCACGATCCGGGCGTCATGGCCGTCCGCGACCAGCTGGCGGCGGGCGTGATCGGCGGCGTGGTGCTTTATCCGGAGAACATCAGCTCAGCCCGGCAGCTTCGCCTCCTCACCGCCCTCCTCGCCAACGCCAATTCCAAGCTCGTGCCGTTCATCGCAGTGGATCAGGAAGGCGGGATGGTGCAGCGGCTGACGCGACGCACCGGCCACACGCACTACCCTTCGGCGCGAAAGATAGGCCG
>DASPOV010000205.1:0-3425 GCA_035625815.1 Methyloceanibacter sp. | reverse complement strand
GCTTTCATCGTCACCATCGCCGTGCTGCACTTGTTCAATAATGCAGCGGTGCCGGTGTCGCTGTTCTCGCCGAAGTCCTACATCGTGTGGTCGGGCGTGCAGGACGCCATGGTGCAGTGGTGGTACGGCCACAACGCGGTCGGCTTTTTCCTCACCGCCGGCTTCCTCGGCATGATGTATTACTTCGTGCCGAAGCGCGCCGAGCGGCCGGTTTATTCCTATCGGCTCTCGATCGTCCATTTCTGGTCGCTGATCTTCCTCTACATCTGGGCCGGCCCGCACCATCTCCACTACACGGCCTTGCCGCAATGGACGCAGACACTCGGCATGACCTTCTCGATCATGCTGTGGATGCCGTCCTGGGGTGGCATGATCAACGGCCTCATGACGTTATCCGGCGCCTGGGACAAGCTCAGGACCGACGCGGTCATACGCTTCCTCGTCGTGTCGGTCGCTTTTTACGGCATGTCCACCTTTGAGGGCCCGCTGATGAGCATCAGGTCCGTCAATGCGCTCTCGCACTACACCAACTGGACGATCGGGCACGTGCATTCAGGCGCGCTCGGCTGGGTCGCATTGATCACCTTCGGCACGCTCTACTGCCTGGTGCCGTGGCTGTGGCATCGCAGGGCGCTCTACTCGCAGCGCCTCGTCGAGTGGCATTTCTGGATCTCAACGCTCGGTATTCTTCTCTATATCACTTCGATGTGGGTGGCCGGCATCCTGCAGGGATTGATGTGGCGGGCCTATGACAACCTTGGGTTCCTCCAATATTCCTTCGTCGAGACGGTCCAGGCCATGCATTCGTTCTACATCATTCGGGCGACCGGCGGTTTGTTGTTCCTACTTGGTGCGCTGCTCATGGCCTACAACATCTGGCGAACCATTCGTGGAGATGAGCCGGTCGATGCTGCGGAGCAACCCCGCATCGCCGCGGCGCCCGAGCTCCGCGCCATTCCGGCCGAGTAGAGAGCAAGCCATGAACTGGGCGATGCATCAGGTCCTCGAGAAGAGCTCAATCCTCCTGCTGATCGGCATTCTCATCACCGTCGCCATCGGTGGGATCGTGGAGATTGCTCCTTTGTTCTGGCTCAGCTCGACGATCGAAAAGGTCCAGGGCATGCGGCCCTACGCCCCGCTCGAGCTTGCCGGGCGCGACATCTTTGTCCGCGAAGGCTGCTATCTTTGCCACAGCCAGATGATCCGCGCGCTTCGCGATGAGGTGGAGCGCTACGGCCACTACAGTCTCGCCGCCGAGAGCATGTACGACCATCCCTTCCAATGGGGGTCCGAGCGGCAAGGACCAGACTTAGCGCGCGTCGGCGGCAAATATTCCGACGAATGGCACGTCGCCCATATGCATGACCCGAGGTCCGTGGTCCCTGAGTCTATCATGCCGGGCTACCCGTTCCTCGCTAAGACGGAGCTCAACTATCAGGACATTGCCGAGCGCATGAAGACCCTCCGGGAAGTTGGTGTGCCATATACCGATGAGATGATCGGGAACGCGAAGGCCGATCTTGAGCGGCAGCTTGATCCCGCGGCCGAAGGCGTCAAGGAGTTCCTGAAACGCTATCCAAAGGCCCAGGTGCGGCAATTTGATGGGAATCCGAGCTATGTGTCTGAGCTCGATGCCGTGATTGCTTATCTGCAGATGCTCGGCACTCTTGTCGACTTCGCCAAGTTCGATGCGGCCGGGCCGAATTTGAGGTAGGCCGCCATGACCTATGAGCAGGTGTCCGGCATGGCACAAGTCGCGGCACTTCTCTTTTTCATCGCGCTGTTTGTCGGCGTGGTGATCTACGCCTTCTGGCCAGGAAACAAGAAGCAGTTCGAGGAGGACGCCAAGATTCCGCTGCAAAAGGACGACGATCAGGAAACGGACGATTGAGGGCGATGGCCAAACGCACATCCGACAAGGTGGTAAAGGTCGAAACCACAGGCCACGAATGGGACGGCATCACCGAGCTAAACAAGCCATTGCCGAGATGGTGGCTGTGGACCTTCTATGCCACCATCATCTGGGCGATCGGCTATTGGTTGCTCATGCCGTCGTGGCCTTTGCTCAATAGCTACACCAAGGGACTTCTCGGCTATAGCCAGCGCGAGAAGGTCGCCGAGCAGCTGGCGGAGGCGAGGGCGGCGAAGTCGGAGTATCGCGACAAAATCGCTGCAACGGATCTTGGAGCGATCGTCGATGATCCTGAACTCCTGAGTTTTGCCCTTGCCGGCGGCGAGGCGGCGTTCGGGGACAATTGCGCACCCTGCCATGGCCGCGGCGCCCAAGGCGCCTTCGGTTATCCCAATCTCCGGGACGACGATTGGCTGTGGGGCGACGGCTCGCTCGCCGCTATCTACCAGACGATTCTACACGGCATTCGCTCTGACGATCCGGAGACGCGGATGGACCAAATGCCGGCCTTCGGGCATATGGGAACTTTGACCGAGCCACAGATCGCAGATGTTGCGGAATATGTTCTGTCCCTTTCCGGCAGGGCTGGCGACAAGGCTGCCGCAGAACGCGGCGGCAAGATCTTCGCCACCACATGCACCGTGTGTCACGGCGCCACCGGCAAAGGCAATCCGACGTTGGGAGCGCCCGATCTGGCCGATGAAATCTGGCTCTATGGGGGCGACAAGGCGACGGTCATGGAAACTATTCGCAATGGGCGCGGCGGCGTAATGCCGGCCTGGGGTCATCGGCTTGATCCTGAAACCATCAAAGAGCTGGCCATCTACGTGCATTCCCTTGGCGGCGGCCGTTAGCCGGAAGAGGCCAAGATGCTGATGCCAGAAGCAACAAAATTTGGGGATTTCAAAACTGCACAGGTGACGGATGCGCCTCCGCCAAAACGGCCGGGGGAGCCGCCGGGCGATTCAAACGAGAGCCTCTACGCGCCACGCGTCAAGATCTATCCTAAACGCGCTCATGGCCGCTTCCGTACTATCAAATGGATCGTGATGGCGGTGACGCTCGGCATTTACTACCTCGTGCCTTGGATCCGCTGGGATCGCGGGCCCTATCTCCCTGACCAGGCCGTCCTCATCGATTTTCCGGCGCGCCGCTTCTTTTTCTTCTTCCTCGAAATCTGGCCGCAGGAATTCTACTACGTCACCGGCTTGCTCGTCCTTGCTGCGCTCACGCTGTTCCTCGTCACCTCGATCGCCGGGCGCGTGTGGTGCGGCTATAGCTGCCCGCAGACGGTGTGGACCGATCTGATGATCGCGGTCGAGCGCTTCTGGCAAGGCGACCGCAACGAGCGGCTCCGACTCGACAAGGCGCCTTGGTCGGCCGAGACCCTGTCGCGCAAAGGCGCCACACATCTGACCTGGCTCCTGATCGCTGTCGTCACCGGTGGCGCCTGGGTCTTCTACTTTGCCGACGCGCCGACGCTTGCCCGGCAACTTGTGACCTTTGAGGCTCC